>NZ_JAAGPN010000038.1:0-47230 GCF_017104805.1 Paraburkholderia sp. Ac-20347
TAACGGGGGGCGCCGGGCACGGCGCGTGCGATAACGAAGACGTCGCGACGCACCGTCGCTTTTACGTGGAGATGCACCATGAACAAGGACCAGGTGAAGGGCACGGCAGAAAAGCTGAAGGGCAAGGTCAACGAAGCAGTGGGCCGCGCCACCGACAACCCGCAGCGTGAACTGAAGGGCGATATGCAGCAGGCAGCAGGCCAGGCGCGCAAGAATGTTGGCGACCTGAAGGAAGCCGCGAAGGATATGACCAAGCGTCATCACTAAACGCGGTCGCGCCACGACAACCTTCGCCGCCGCTTCACGCGGCGGCATCTTTATCCGCGACGGCGCCGGTTTCGGCGTCGTCGCTTCGTCTTTGTTGCTGCCTTTGTTGCTGCCGGTTCGCTTTGTAATTCGCGCTTTTCTGGCGCGAATCAGCGGGTGCCCAGCACTCTGGCGAGACGGCGCATCCCTTCGAACACCGCATCGGCGACATCGACTGGAAACTCACGCGGAAGTTGCGCGCCCACTTCGTCGATGACGCGCTCAGTCTGCGCCACCACGGTCGCCATCATCTCTTCGACCTGATCGATTGTAAATCCCACACGTTGACCTTGCGCGATCCAGTGACGCGGCAAGATCTGCGCGATGCGGTAATGCGCGTTGCGTCCGCGCACCGCCATCGCCAGGCTCGCGCGCTGCGCGGCGAGCTGATTGCGTCCGCGCCCGATGATCGGATGCGCCGAGAGCACGTCGTAAAGCGGCGTCGCCGCGTAACGGCTGCCGGGCAGATGCGCAATGCTGAAATTCTTGGCGTGGCCGTCGGTGGCGGCGAGCAGCCAGAAGATCATCTGCGCGAGAAAGAAGTGGCGACGATCGTCCGCCGCACGCACCGAACCGCCCAGCACCGACATCACGGCGTCGATGCCGGGGCCGCCGTCGGCTTCGTATTTGAGCAGGCCCGGCGTGCCGGTGGCCTGGCAGAGATCCTCTTGCGGCAGACGGACGATCCAGCGGCCGTCGCGTGACAGGCGGCGGTCGAAACGCTCGACCACGAGCGCCTTCACGTCTTCGAATTCGGCGATCTCGCACGGCGCGATCGGCAGCCCGAACGCCGCGACGATGCGCGCGCAGAGCCATTCGTTCTCGACCGAGGTGCGCATATCGGCGCGCATGTTGCCGACGAGGCCGAGCGGCAGTTTGAGGATGTGTGTGGTCGGCGTGCTGCCCGTGGGCAACAGCCACTGGCCGCCATGCCACAGCAGCGCGGTCTTTTCCTGCGCGCCGGCGATCGACAGACGCAGGTCGTCGACGGTGTCGTGCTCGGCGGCGCGCGGCGTGGCCGTGGTGTCGCGCAGCAGTTGCGCGATGGCGTGTTCGTCGAGCGGGCGTCCTTCGATTTGCTCCAGATCGACCGGCGCTTCGCCGGCGGGCAGCAGTTGCAATGCGCCCACGCAATCGCGTCCGAGCACGGCCAGCAGTTCGAACGGCGTGGTGCCGCCCGTGCGGTAACGCGTGGCGATACGGCGGCGGATGCGTTCGCTGTCGGGCAGCAGATTGTCGAAGTAATCGGTGACGATGTCGCCGCGCAAGGGCTGATTGCCGGGCGTAAACGGCAACGAAAGCGACAGCGGACGGCCTTGCTCGTCCTCGAGCCAGCTTTCGGCGTAGGCAAGACGCTCGACGCCGCGCACGATTTCCCAATGACCGACGGGCAGGCCGTTCATCCAGAGATCGAGGCGATTGGTCTGGCGTGGACGCGCCATTACCAGTCCTCCCGCTTGCGGGGCGACGCAGCGGCTTGCGTTTTACGCGGCGCGGGTTTCTTGCGGGCCGTTTTCGTGGCCTTTGACGTGGCCTTTGTTGCTTGCGGCGCTTTCGCTGTTTTCGGGGCTTTCGTCGCTGTTTTTGCTGCCGTCGTTCGTTTCGTGCCGCGCGTGTTTGCCGCGGCGGAAGGGCGTTGTGTCGGCGCGGCGGCTTTGGACTTTGCCTTCGGCGTTTTAGCGGACGTGGTGCTTTTCTTCGCGGCGACGGCACGCGGCGCGGGCGCGAGATCGGTTTCCGTGGACAGCAGGCGCATGTCGACGCTCAGCAGCCGCAAGACGCGAAACAGCCGTTCGACGCTGGCTGCGGCGGGATTGGCTTCGAAGGCGGCATAGCTTTGCTGCGAGATGCCGAGCCGCTGCGCAAGCTTTTCCTGGGTGAGCCCGCTTTTTTTGCGGAAGCCCAGCAGCAGCGGGCGCAACTGGCTGACAGTCTTGAGCGGATAGTCCACGCGAAGCTCCGGAAACGATGACGCGGCGGGTGACATATCCACAGTCTATAAGCTGTAAATGCAAAATACAATCTAAAGGCTGTAAATGCAAAATACAGCCTATAGGTTGTACGTCCGGGCTGTACGTCCGGGCTGTACGTCCCGCGCGTCAGCAGCCGGCCGGCACGAAGAAATAGCGGGTGAGGTGGAAGAAGATCGGCGCGGCGAAGCAGATGGAATCGACGCGATCGAGCATGCCGCCGTGACCGGCGATCATCACGCCCCAATCCTTCGCGCCCATCGAGCGCTTGACGGCGGAAAGCACGAGGCCGCCGACGAAGCCGCCGATCACCGTGACAGCGGACATCAGCGCGGCCTGCCAGAGATTGAACGGCGTGAGGCCGTGGAGCAGGGTGCCGAGCCCGATGGCGAGCGCGCCACCGCCAATCAGGCCTTCCCACGTTTTCGACGGACTCACGAGCGGCGAAAGCTTGTGCTTGCCCCACAGCTTGCCGCAGACGTACTGGAACACATCGCTCGATTGCACGACCAGCAGGAAGAACAGCAGCAGCGGGCCGTTATTGCTGAAATAGTGCGGCAAGGGCAGCAACAGCAATGCGGGCGCATAGCTCAGCGAATACACGCACACCATCAGCGCCCATTGAATCTTCGCGTTGCGCTCGAGAAACTCGGCCGTATCCTGCGCGAAAGCCGCCGCGGCCGCGAGTACGAAGAACATGTACACCGGCATGAAGATCGCGAACAGGCCGTACCAGTGCAACGCCACCAGCAGAAACTGAACCGGCAGCGCAACGTAGTAGGCGAGCACGAGCGACCAGTAGTCGGCGGGCTTGGTCGGCGTGAGCGTGATGAATTCGCGCAGCGCGAAGAACGAGCAGATGAAGAACAGAAACAGCGTGGCGTAAGGGCCGAGCCAGAGCGCGGCCGTGACCACGGCAATCATGACCCACCACGCCGAAATACGCTGGTTCATGTTGACGATGGTCGCGTTGCCCGCGCCCAGTCTGGCGCGCAGCACGGCGCCCGCGACGGTGAACACGCAGAGCAGGGCGAGAACGCCGACGATCGTGATCCAGAAAACGTGCGGCATTGCTTATCCCCGTACCGATTCTTGAAGGTGGATGACGGCGTCGCGCGCCGTCGCCAGGAAGGTGTCCTTGTCGAGCGATGCCGCGCCGGGCACGGCGTCGCCGAATGAAACATGGCAGTTGATCGGCACCGGCAACAGCTTGCCCTTGGGCATGGCGCGCACGAGATCGGACAGATGCACGGGCACGAGCTGCACGTCCGGAAAATCGCGCGACAGCCAGTAGAGGCCGCTTTTGAACGGCCCGATTTCGCCCGTCGCGCTGCGCGTGCCTTCCGGAAAGATGATGATCGACCAGCCCGCGGCCAGCGCATCGCGCACAGCCTGCAGCGGATCTTCGCCCGCCGCGCCCTGGCGCGTCACGTAGACCACGCCGAGCACGCGATTGGCGATGAAGCGGCGCGTGGGCGTGGCGTCCCAGTAGTCGCGTGCGGCGGCCGGACGCACGCTCGCACGCAGGTCCGGCGGCAGCGCGGCGAGAATCGCGAGCGTATCGACGTGGCTCGAATGATTCGCGAAATAGATGGTCTGGCGCGCGTCGGGCGGCGTGCTCGCATAGCGTCCGCGCGCGCCCACCACGAGCCGCACGACGCCGAGCAGCCAGCGCTGCATCACGTTACGCATGGTGGTCTGCCTCCGTGTTTTGCTGGGCGTGCAGATCCTGCACGAGCGCGCGCGTGCGCGTCACGCAGGTCAACGCGCTGCCGACCGCGATGATGATGAGCGCGATGAACAGACAGACGTGATGGCGCTGCAACAAGGTTTCGACGATCGTCGCGACGCAGGCGAGCGTGAGCACGGCCATGCGATGCTGCTTGGCCATCGGCCCGATGAAACGCTGCGGCACGCCCACCGAGCCGCCGAACACGCGCACATAAGCCGTGAGCGCCGCAAACAGCGCGGCCGCCCAGCCCAGCCACGTCATGCCGGCGGCCACGCCTGCGGCGACCAGCAGCAGGCTGTCGGCGACGCGGTCCGGAAATTCATTGAAGATCGGCCCGACGATCGATTTTTTACCGCCTTCGACGGCGACCAGACCATCGACGACATTGCACAGCAGCCGCAACTGGATGCAGACGATCGCCACGACCATGGCGGCGATGCTCTCGGGATTGAGCAGCGCGAGCGCGCCGATGAACGCAAACACGGCGCTCGCGCACGAGATCTGGTTGGGCGTCACGCGCGTGCCCGCAAGGAATGAGGAAAGCGCGACGATTGCCGCGTTGGAGCGCGATTTGATCGGGCGTCGATTGTCGTCCATGAGTCGTCGGGTTCGATGTTGGAGTGAGACCGGCGCGTTATACCGATGCCGGGCGGATCATGGTGCGCTATTGAGCGCAAGTTTGCGCGTGGGCAGGATCGAAGGCAGAAATCCCCCGCGCGGCGACATTATAAAAATGCGCTAATTTGCATTATGTTAAATATAGTTAAGCCTGTGTGATGCGCGGGGTCTGTCATCGTCGTTCCGTGGAATCGCACCAGAGACGCTTCGCATGCCGAAGAATCGATCGATTCTCCGGCATGCAGATACGGCGTGCGCGAGTCGCGACGTCAATGCTCGTTGTTCGCGCGAGCCGTCGACGGACACGCGGGATCTTTGCCCCAATGACCGTCGCAAACGCGCCAGCGGCACAGCTGATCCTCGAAGAATCCGCGTTCGCCGCATGCCTTGACCTGCTGCGCGAGCGACGCATTGCCGGGCGTGGCCGACTTGCCGGCGCGCGCGCTGGCTTCGTGCTTCGGATCGGCGGGCTTGGTGCGCGCGACGAGCACGGCGAGCAGATCCGCGTCCGAGTCGTCTTTCTTCGCCGTGTCGTGATGCGTCGACTTCTTCGACTGCGCCACGCTCGCCTTGCTTTCCTGCCGATGCGCATTCGCAGTTTGATGCTTCGCGTCGGCGCTTTCGTGTTTCGACTTCGCGGCGCCCTTTTCCGGCGCGACCTTCGACGGCGCCACCGCAGCGACCGCAGGCGCGTTCGCCGGCCCGTCGTGCGCGCCATCGGACAGCGCGTGCGACAGACGGTCGGCGTCGTTCTCCGGCGCTGACGCCGCGCTGTTCGCTGCGGCCTTGGCGCTATCGTCGTCGGCGACGATCGTGGCGGCTTGCGAGGCCGAGGCCGCTTCCGGCGCGGCCTGTGCGGCTTGCGTACTCGCCACCGCATGCGGCGCGCTGGCCGCCGAGGCGCTCGTTGAAGCGGTCGCCGTAGCGCTCGCAGGCGTTCCAGCCGTTGCGGACGCACTCGATGCCGCAGACGGCGTACGTGTCATCAGATGCCAGGCGCCAAACGCGCCGGCGCCGACCACGAGCAGCGCGACGAGCGCGATCGCTTTGGAGGATCGCTGCGGCTTGCCTGCAGGCGAAGCAGGCGGCACGACGCGCCCTTCGAGGTTTGCAAGGATGCGCGAGCCGTTGGGCGCGCCATTGGCGGAAGGCGCGCCGGCCGGCTTGCCGGGACCGTCGGCCAGCAGGCTGGGTGGAGCTTTAGGGCGGGAGTTGTCCGGCACACTCATTAGAGTCTCATTCGAATCGTGCACATTGAATCAGGCCATTTTCGACGTAATAATACGTGTCGGCCCGACTTCGGGCAGGCCTGATTCTAAAATCAAGCATTACAAAAAACAATTGCCTCAGCTCTCGGGGTCGCTTTTGGTTGCCATTGCACTCGTCGCCTATTTCGCCATTGCCGTTTTGATCGCGGCTTTACTGCTGTTGCCAGCGGTAAGAGCCGCTGTTTTCGGTGGCGTATTCAATTTGCATAATTCGATTGCAAAGCGCGCTTCAGCGCGTGCAATGCAAGCGCGAAGTCATGTCGGTAAATCGGCAAAAAATTCTATATCGGCTATTTCAAGTCTGCAAAATTTGCTGATTAAGCGGCGCTTGCTGATTTTGGCGACGACAGGTATTCTTGCGACGCCGCCGCTGATCGCAATTGCGCTTCGTGGCCACCAGTTATTCCAATACGATGACACGCTTCGGGCGCCCGATGAAAAAATCTCGGCGCTGCTCAATGGCGAGCAGCTCGTTCCGCCGCCGCCCTTGCCGCCAGAAGTGTTCGCCACACGGGAGGTCGAGCAGATCCGGCCCGCTCTGGTCGACGCGAGCCGCGACTGGAATCTGCTCGATGCGGATTTCCGTACGCGTCTTTTGCTCGTCTATAAAATCATGCACGAGCAATACGGTTACGACATGGCTTTGCTGGAAGGTTATCGGAGTCCCGATCGGCAAGACCGTCTGGCGAAACTGGGTGGCAGCGTGACCAATGCTGCAGCGTTTCAAAGCTATCACCAATACGGTCTCGCAGCAGATAACGCGTTTTTGCGCGACGGCAAGCTCGTCATTTCAGAAAAAGATCCCTGGGCCATGCGCGGCTATCAGCTATATGGACAGGTTGCCGAGCAAGTCGGTCTGACGTGGGGCGGCCGATGGAAAATGATGGACCTCGGGCACGTCGAATATCACAAGCCCGGATTTGTGCTTGGGCGCAAACCGCCCGGCGCGCAATGACGCAATTGTGTAACCGAATGCGGATACACATAGACGCATATATGCATATTGGGCCGATGCAGGACGCAATGCGGACAATAAAGAGGATGTTATGGGGCGTTCTTTCAATATCTTGCGCCGCGCGCCGCATTGGCCGCGCCATTTCTTTTCCCATTTTTCGCCATCCCGCCTGCCGACGCGGCGCCATGCCTGAGCGCCGCGTACGCGCGCGTGCATGCGCCCTGCCCGCGTGACGCCCGAGCGCGCGTCGCGACTCGCAACGAATCACCAGAACAGCACACAAAGCACCAGGACCTGACCGGCTTATGCAACGCATCCTCAACGTGTTGACTCACAGGCGCACGCTTTCCATCATCGGCTTCATCGCGCTCGCCGCCGTGTTGTTCATCGCAGCCGACACGCTGCAGATCGGGCTCATCTGGGTCGGCGTGGTGCTCGGCGCCCTGCTCGCGATCTGGCTGCTCGTCTGGATCGTGCGCCGCATTCGCGTGCATCGCGCGAACCGCAAGCTCGGCGACATGCTCGAACAGCAGGCCCAGGTCGAAAGCCCGGCGACCGTCGCCGCGCGCGGCACCCAGGCCGAACTCGACGCGCTGCGCACGCGCCTCGTCGACGCGGTCAAGACCATCAAGTCCTCGAAGATCGGCCAGATGTCGGGCGGCTCCGCGCTCTACGAGCTGCCGTGGTACATCGTGATCGGCAATCCGGCGGCAGGCAAAAGCAGCGCCGTGCTCAATTCCGGCCTGCAATTTCCGTTTGCCGATAAGAAGGAAGCCATCGTTCACGGCATCGGCGGCACGCGTAATTGCGACTGGTTCTTCACCAACGAAGGCATTCTGCTCGATACGGCCGGCCGCTATTCGATCCACGAAGAAGATCGCGGCGAATGGCTCGGCTTTCTGGGGCTGCTCAAGCGCTTTCGTCCGAAGGCGCCGATCAACGGCATCATCGTGACGGCGAGCATTGCGGAACTCACGGGCAGCAAGCCCGAATTCGCCATCGACCTCGCCAAGAACCTGCGCCAGCGCGTGCAGGAACTCACCGAAAAGCTCGAAGTGTTCGCGCCGGTCTACGTGATGTTCACGAAGGTCGACCTCATTACGGGTTTCACGGAATTCTTCAGCGGCAGCGAGCGCAACGAATACGACCGCGTGTGGGGCGCTACCCTGCCCTACGAACCCGACGAGAAGCGTGACGTGGTCACGCTGTTCGACGATCGCTTCGAAGAGCTTTACGACGGCCTGAAGGAAATCAGCATTGCGCAGATGTCGATGAGCCGCGGCAATGCGCTCACGCCGGGCCAATTGAGTTTTCCGCTGGAATTCTCGACCATCAAGCCCGCGCTGCGTGCGTTCCTCGCCACGCTGTTCGAAAACAATCCGTTCCAGTACAAGCCGATTTTCCGCGGCTTCTATTTCACGAGCGCGCTGCAGGAAGGCGAAACCAATAGCGCCGCCGCGCAGCGCATCGCCAATCGCTTCGCGCTTTCCGCCGACGGTCTCCCCAAGCCGCAAGCTGCGTTCTCGAAGAACGGTTTCTTCCTGAAAGACCTGTTTTCCAAGGTGATTTTCGCCGACCGCCATACGGTTCGCCAGTTCGCGAGCCCCGCGAAAACGCGCCTGCGCTACGCCACGTTCTTCGGCGTCGTGGCCGCGCTCGCCCTCGCGCTCGGCGGCTGGACGTGGTCGGCGATCAACAATCAGCAACTGGTGGCGAACGTGCAGGCCGATCTCGACAACGTCGAGAAACTGCAGCAGAACCGCAACGATCTGCAATCGCGCCTGCAGGCGATGGATATTCTCGAGGACCGCATCGACCAGCTCGAACAGTTCCGTCACGACAAGCCGATCTCGGTGTCGCTCGGGCTGTATCAGGGCGATCGCCTCGAACAGCATCTGCTCGAGGAGTATTACAACGGCATTCGCCAGATCATGCTCACGCCGGTCTCGCAGAATCTCGCTTCGTTCCTCAAGGACGTGGACGCGCATCCGGACCAGCTCGCGCCGATGACGCACGCGCCGGACTCGGGCGCCGTGCCGGTTTCCGCGCACGCCGCCATGGCGAACACGAGCCAGGGCGGCCTCTATAGCGACGCGTCGCCGAGCAGCGTCGAGGACGCGTACAACGCGCTCAAGACCTACCTGATGCTCTCCGACAAGCGCCACGTCGAGACCGCTCACCTCACCGACCAGATCGCCCGCTTCTGGCGCGGCTGGCTCGAACAGAATCGCGGCAACATGCCTCGCGACGAGATGATCAAGAGCGCCGAGCGCATGATTACCTTCTATCTCGCGCGCGTGAACGACGACGACTGGCCGATGATCGACGCGAATCTCGCGCTCGTCGACCAGACGCGCGAAAACCTGCGCCACGTGGTGCGCGGCATGCCCGCACGCCAGCGCGTGTATGAAGAGATCAAGGCGCGCGCCTCGACGCGTTTCGCGCCGATGACGGTCGCACGCATCGTCGGCGACGGCAATACGAACCTCGTTGCCGGCAGCTACGCGATTCCGGGTACGTTCACGCGTGAAGCGTGGTTCCAGTACGTGCAGCCCGCGATCCGCGACGCCGCCACCAAGGAACTGCAGGCGAAGGACTGGGTGCTCAACACCTCGGCCGCCGACGACCTCACGCTCGAAGGCAGCCCCGAGCAGATCCAGAAAACGCTGGTAGGCATGTACAAAACGGAGTACGCGCAGCACTGGCAGAAGTTCATGCAGGGCATCGCCGTGCAGGACTTCGGCACCTTCGGCCAGGCTGTCGATGCGATGAACCGTCTTGGCGACCCGCAGGATTCGCCGATCCGCAAGATCCTCGAAACCGCGTACGACCAGACTTCGTGGGACAACCCGTCGCTCGTGAACACCAGCATCAAGCGTGCGCAGAGCGGCATCACGGGCTGGTTCAAGAATCTGTTCTCGCGCGCGTCGAGCGGTCCGTTGCAGGCCAACATCGACATCAACGGCAATCCGGTCGAGCTGCCGATGGGTCCGGTGGGTCAGGCGTTCGCGGGTCTCGGCCGGATCGTCGTCACGCACGACAACGGTTCGATGCTCAAGGGCTACATGGATTCGCTCTCGAAGGTGCGCACGCGCTTCAACACCATCAAGAATCAGGGCGATCCGGGACCGGGCGCGCGCCAGCTGATGCAGCAGACGCTCGACGGCAACGGTTCGGAACTGGCCGATTCGCTGAAGTTCGTCGACGAGCAGATGCTCACCGGCCTCACCGACGATCAGCGCAAGGCACTGCGTCCGCTGCTCGTGCGTCCGCTCATGCAGGCGTATGCCGTGGTGATCCAGCCGGCCAGCGTCGAAGTGAACAAGGTGTGGAATGCGCAGGTGTATCAGCCGTTCCAGGCGTCGCTCGCGAACAAGTATCCGTTTGCGGGCACGGCGAAGGTCGAGGCCGGCGCGAGCGAAATCGCGCAGATGTTCGGCCCTGACGGCGCGATTTCGAAGTTCGTGAGCACCACGCTCGGCCCGCTCGCGGTCCGTCGCGGCGACACGCTTTCGGCGCGCACGTGGGGCGATATGGGCCTCTCGCTCACGCCTGATTTCACCGGCGGCTTCGCGCGCTGGGTCGCGCCGCTCGCAGGTGGCGCGGCGGGTGCGAACGGCGGCAGCAGCGAACCGCAGACCGTGTTCCAGATCCTGCCGCAGCCGTCGAGCGGCACGACCGAGTACACGATCGCGATCGACGGCCAGCAGCTGCGTTATCGCAACACGCCGCCGCAGTGGACCAACTTCGTGTGGCCGAATCCGTCGGGCTCGCCGGGCGCGACGCTCTCGGCGACCACCTTCGACGGCCGCACGATCCAGCTCGTCAACGAGCCGGGCCGCTACGGTCTCGAGAAGCTGATCAACTCGGCGCAACGCAGCCGTCGTCCGGATGGCACCTTCGATCTCAACTGGACGCAAGGCAGCGTGACGGTGTCGGTGAGCATGCGCATCATCAGCACCTCGCAGCCGACCGCGTCGAGCGGCGACGCACCGCAGCAGCAAGGCTTGCGCGGCGTGCAGTTGCCGTCGTCGATTGCCAGCGTGGGCGCGGGCGCGAATCCGGCTGTAATCCCGGCTTTGAATCCGGCCGCACCGGCCAATGCGTCGAACAGCAACGCGGCGGCCGCGACGAGCGCGCCGCAAGCGGCGGTCGCGACGGCCAATGCAGTGAGCGCCAACAACAAGGCGGGAGGTGCGCAATGACGCAAACCGTTCAGGCGCAAATCGCCTACTTCGGCAAGATTCCTTCGCGCGGCGACTTCGTGAAGAGCGGGCACAATCCGCAACTGCTGCAAACGCTCGATCGCTGGATCGCGCAAGCGATGGAACTGCTCACCGACGATCCGCGCTGGAAGATCGTCTACGAAGAAGCGAAGCCGATGCACTTCGCGTTTCTCGGCTCGCACAGCAAGCTCGCGATCGCCGGCCATATGGTGGCGAGCCACGATCAGTCTTCGCGGCGCTTTCCGTTTCTCGCGGCCACCGCGCTGGAAGTCGAGCAGCCGCTCGCTTTTCTCGCGCGCAGCCCGCTCGCATTCGCGCGTCTCTGGTCGCGCGTCGCTGCACAGATGCAGCCGCTGCTCGGACCGAGCGAACCCGCGGGCGCGCTGCAATCGCTCGGCGAAACGTTCGTGCCGGTCGATGTCGGCGGCACGGGCAATCCGCACGACGGCACCTTCGCCGACTTCGTCGAACATCAGACGCTTTCGGGCCTCGAACAGATGCTGCTGGCGAGCGGTCATCCGGTGCGTTTGCGCGGCGCGATGCTCGCGCTCGGCTCGCTGCTGCGTCCCGTGATGACGAGCGGCGCAGCGCATCTCGAACGCGGCCTCACGCTGCCGCTGCCGACCGATCCGTTCTATCGCAGCCTCGTTGCCGCGTTCTGGCTCGAACTGATCGCGCCGTTCGTGTCGAAGGCCGATTTCGAACTGGCGATTTTCATCGGCACGATTGCGCAGCGCGAGCGCCTCGTCATCGGATTCAACGGCGCCTCCGCGAAGACCCTGCACAGCGTGGTCGATCCGCAAACCTACGCAGCCCACAACATCGACATCGACGATCCCGAGTGGATCGACGATCATGCACAAAGCGACCATGGCATCAGCAAACTCGTCAGCTACCTCGACCAACCGCAACTGTCGCTGCGCGTCTCGATCGACACGTTCCGCGAGGCGTTTATCGGGGAGCCGGTCAATGGCCGCCGTGCTTGATACGCGCGCGCGCCGCGCGCTGGCGGCCGCGGTCGCGCTGGTGTTCTGCGCTGCCGCGCCCGCTTTCGCCGACGACGGCAGTCCCGCACGCGTCACGCCCATCGACAACAGCGGCTCGCAGATCCGCACGACGGTCCTGCCTGGCACGGCTTCATCGGCAGGCGTGGCGAATACTGCGCCCGCCGTGGCCGCCGCATCGGGCACGCGCAGCGCCGTGACCTCGACGCCCGCACCGATGGATAACGCGCCGGGCCAGGTCGTAGTGGGCGGCAAGGTGCCCGACGAAGCCACGCACGCCGCCGTGCTGCAACGTCTGCGCGATACGTATGGCGCCGGCAACGTGGTCGACCAGATCGAAGTGGGCGATGTGGCCACGCCGCCTAACTGGTCGTCGAATGTGCAGAAGCTGATTGGCGCGCAGCTCAAGCAGATTCACAAGGGACAATTGAAGATCGACGGCACGCAGATCGACGTGCGCGGCGAAGTGGGCAACGAAGCGCAACGCCAGCAGATCGCGAGCGATATGGCGAATGCGCTCAATCCCACTTATACGATTCGCAATGGACTGCGTGTGAGCGCATCCGAACAGGGTCTGCTCGATCAGACGCTCGCGAACCGCACGATCGAATTCGAAACCGGCAGCGCGACGCTCGCGCCGGAAGGCCGCGCGATTCTCGATCAGATGGCCGCCGTGCTGGCGAAAATGAATACGCGCACGGTGGAAATCATCGGTCATACCGACAATTCGGGTAATCGCGCTTCGAATATCGCATTGAGCCAGGCGCGCGCGGATGCGGTGAAAGGCTATCTCGTTGCGAAGGGTATTTCGCCGCAGCAGCTCACGACCAATGGTGTGGGCCCCGATCAGCCGGTGGCGTCGAACGACACGACCGACGGGCGTGCGCGTAATCGACGTATTGAATTCCGCGCGGGAATTTGAGTGTTGCTGGGCCGCGCGGGGCGCAATGCCCGCGCGGCCTTTTTCATATCGGCTTTACAGCGCTGAACGCGCCTTTTGCATGGCCGCCTGATCGGCCGCCATCTTGTCGATACGCGCCGCGTTGGCGTCGTCCTCTTTGCGCTTCTTGTCTTCCGCGTCGTAATCGGTGGTGCCGAATACGTCTTTGTCGCGCGTGCGGAAATACAGCGAGCGAGTCAGTATGTGATCTTGCCAGCTAGTCAGCAGCGTATCGTGCACCAGCATGTCGAACAATGCCATTACGCTGTCTGGCAGCGGGTTCTTGCCCTGCATGCCTTCTTCCCATGCTTTGACTAGAGCGATCTGGTTCGTGTCGAGCTCGTCCGTATGCGAGAAAGCCGGCGCAAGAAACAGCGGCGTGTAATGCATTTGCGTATCGAATGAATGTGTGAAGCGGCGCTGCTGTTCCGCCTCGTATTCGGGCCGCATCTTGTCCCACTTCGACGTCATTTCCTTCGCTTCAGCGTCCAGACGCTTCCACACAGTCGTGTAGCTATTCGAAGGTGCGTGCGCGAACAGATCGTTCCAGTGTGCATCAGCGGCCTGCTTTTCCTGACGCAATTGCTGGATCTTCGGCGAATCCATCGGACCGCTGCCCTGCATTTCCCATTGAAGTTTCGCTGCAGCAGCGCGCCGGTCGTAATCAGCCTTCTCCACTTCCTTGCGCCAGGCCGCCACCGGGTCGGTCACGGAGTGCCGGAAATCAGCGTCTTGATACCGAACCGCAATCCAGCGAAGGAACGTCTCGGAATGGGGAAGGAAGTCGACACCCGCGTTGTTACGCACGATCTGCCGATAGGCGTCGACAAGCTGCTTGATGCGATACTGCTTTCCTTCGTACGTGATCGGCTGCGCGATAGTGAACCGATCGAACACGTCGCTGTGGTGCGCGAACAAGCTTTCGAAGTCGTTCATCGCACAGCCTGCCTTGAGTGCTTCGATCAACATGTCGCGCAGCGGAATGCGCATGAGTTCGGCATTCAGACCGAGCGACCCTTCCGGTGCACCGCCAACGATATCGCAACTGGTTCCCGGGTAAAGGTACTGCTCCGCGCGCGTCTTCTCGAGACTGTCAAGGCGTTGATAGAAGCGCATTTCGTGCGCGGCGGCAAAATGGACGCATCGCTTGACGCTGGCAGGAATCGTAAGCGTATAGCTCTTGTAGTCGGTCTTGATGGTTCCGAGGTAAGGAACCATCCCGACGAGTTCGCCTTCATCTTCCGACATGATCGACGAAACGGCGTCGAGCAATCCCACGAACTTGATTTCCAGAGGCGTACCTTCAACCTGAAGGTCCTCATCGTCGCGATGCTTGTACTTCTCTGCGATCTGGTTGACGAATGCGCGTGCGAGCACGCAGCCGCGATCGGCGCCGAAAACCGAGAGTTCGATCTTGCGCATCTTCTGCGCCTTATGCCGGGTGCCGCTGACGGTTTTCTCGAATTGATCGATCGCCGCGTTCAGCCGTGTGTCTACCCCTGTTCCAAAGTAGAAACTCATCAGTTTCGAATCGCGGACGATCGGGATGTTCTCAATGATCACGGTTCCTATCACTTCACGCGCCACTGCCCAACCGGCTTTAATCGGATTTTTGAAGAAATCGCGTTTCGCATTTTTGAATATCTGAATGCCGCCTCGCTTCGTACGCTTCCAGATAAATTCCGGCGACTCGTTGAGGACATTGGCAATCCTTCTGGCGGTCGAAGGAATGTTCACGATGTCCTTCTTGAAATCGCTATAGGCTTTGATTATGGGACGTAGTGAAAAGTCCTCGGCCGATTTTTTCGCGGCATCTGTCGCGCGCGCCTTCACGTCGTATTTGTCGAGTGTGTCCAGACGTGTGACAGCCTTCCCAAGTTTTTCGCCGGTATCAGCGGTGGTTTTAAGCGCCTCGAGCGTAGCTGCCTTTGCGAAATTTTTCTTGCTACTGGAATCCGCGTCATTATTGAGGTCTGTGCCGAGACCAGAATAATAGTACGCGTACCAGGCTTGATTCGCCGGGCGGCTCGGATCATCGTTTTGCCGGTGGGCATCCCAAAGACGAGCGATGTTCGAGTACAACGATGGGTTGGAGGACTTCTGGTCTTCGTCTTTGTTTCGGCCAAACGCATCGAAGAAAATACCAATTCGAATCGTCGTACCACAGGGCAAGCAGTCGCCCTTCGGATAGTCGTTTGCCGTCATCCGGTTGACCGCCAACCGAACGCTTTGTGGCGTCGCATCATCCGGATCTAAACCGGGTGCTTTTTTTCCCTGATTGACAGCCATAGCTTGTCCTTAGATCGGCGGCGGAAGCAGTCCTTCCGGAATGATTGGAACAGGTACTGCGGAAAAATGGCCGCTTTTTAATTCCTTCATGGCACCAGGCGAAAGTGAATCAAGCGCCTTGGCGAAGGCGCCAGGCGTACTCCGTGTTTGCTGAAGGATCTTCTGGATAGCAGGATCTTCGTCGAATGCCGGATTCACCAGCAGCGCGAAGTAAGCGTACTGCTCCAGATCACGCTCATCGATCAGACGGTACTTGAGCCATGCTGCGGCGACAACGCGCGCAATGCGACGGTACGTTTCGCCATACGGATTGTCATAACGTTTGTCGAGTGCATCGCCGTGCTTGTTAAGCATCGCCCGCATGACGTCGACCATCGGGAATGCTGGGGAATCAGTGATCCCGGCAGGAAATGTCAATTCGACGTGGCGATCGGGATAAAAATGCAACTCAAGAATGCGATCGCCAATATCTGCAGGCTCCTTGGTCGGGGCAAGCGTGACGGAGGCCTCCGCATGAAACTTCCGCTTGTCGCCCGCATGCCACTGGTCCACATCGTAGTAGTCCCAGTCGACTTTGAATTGAGTGCCTTTGAGCGCGTAACAACACGACAGTTTGCCGCCTCCCGCACCTGGTTCAAGGTCGCCTCCACCAGTCGCAGAGTTGCCGAATTGATCGGTAATCGTGAAGCCGGCCATGTTGTATGGCATATAGTTTCGTCCAACAGTCGAAATGGACTCGTACCTCGGCTCGGATTTCCCGCATGCGTTCAGCGCGACACAAAGCGCACTCGCAACCGCCACGCGCGTCAGCAAAAAAGTCCCCAACTTCACGATCTGCTCCTTGAATTCCTGAATATCATCCCGCACGAATCTCATCCCATGTCGCATCGTCGATCGCCTCAAACGCCTGCGCCGCGTCCATTTCCTTGCGCATCACCGCGACCAGTTGCGACTGCACGACCGGATGCTCGTCGAAGCGCGGGCCAATCAACAGTCCCGTCATGACATACGCCGACAACGACTCATCGCCGGTAATCCGATATCTGCCCGAGCGTTCCAGTTGTTCCAGCGTCTGCTCATAAAGCTCGATATCGCTGAGATGATCGATCGACGTGCCCATCGTTTCGCGAAACTTCAACACCAGTTTGTCGGCATGACCGAGCTGCAACAGACCGTCATGTTGCTCGGCGCTCAACGGCGACACATCGCGAGTCAGCGCAGGCCGTGATTCATTCCGCCACGTTGCCGCTTCCAGATGGCGCGTGCGATACCCAATCTCGAGACAAGGCGCGATAAATTCCTGAGCCTGCTTCTCGCTCCAAACCTGTCGCAATCTCGGCAGCACATGGTTATCGAAAAAGAACAGGTAATACGCCCGACCGTTGGGCAATTCGTACATCACATAGCGACGCAAATGCGCGTCGATCTGTTCGAACGAAACGGGTGACCAGATCCACGTCAGCGCATAAAGATCGACGGCTTCGCACCAAAGTTGACGAAGCATACTCAGCCCGCTTTCGTCCTTACCGAACAGCACGTGTGCATCGAACTCGATCAAGTAAGGCGAAATCTCGGGATATTCCTCGAGTTCGATGCCTTTCCATAACGACACATGGCGAAGCCGCGTCTCGTTCTTCAATCGTTCGTGCAGATTCTGATAACCGCGCGTATCCACGACCAGATAAAGTCTCGCGTCGATATCCGCATGCACATAAGCCGTGAGCTTTGCGCGCAGACCGTCAAGCCACGCAGGCCACTCTTCCTGGCGCGTATCGACGACGTCGCCTTGCACATTCTGTTCGCTCATCAACCCACCTCGAGCATCGATTCACGGCCGCTCAGCGCGTTCAGCACGCATTCCTTACAGGTGGAATTCGGCATGGTCGGCAGCGGATAATTCGTGCTGGCCGGCCCTTCGAACGAATGCTGTGCACCCTTGATATCGATCTTGCCAGGCGCGTGAATCTCGATGTTGCCGTCCTTGATGCGGATATAAGCGCCCCCGGAAGTCAGCAGCAACTCCTTCTTCGCGGCGCTCTCAACCTTGTCGGTCGCGGAAATCACCTTGAGCAATTTCTGCGCGGTGATTTCGACATTGTCCGCGTGCGACTGGATTTCCACTTTGCCTTGGCCCGCGAACAGCTTCATGCCCGCGTTCTGCGCAAACAGACTGAGTTTCTCGCGCGCGCTGGCGATCAGCGATTTGCCGGTCGCCACGTGCGTGCTCTGTCCGCTCGCGAGGCTAATCTGTTGATCGGCGGCGATGTGCGTGGATTGCTGGGTCGACAACGCAATGCCCGCAGGGCTCGCCATGAGCATCACGGGCTGCGAAAACGCGTTTGCGCTGCCCGTTCCGCCGCCCGCCGTATTGCCGCCGCTTCCCGTCGCGGCTTGCGCGCGTTCCTGCGTCGCGGTGGTGAACGACTTTAGCGCGTTCACGCCGTCCGCAAGACTTTCCGCCTGTTGATTCGCACTCGCTTGCGAGAGCGCATCCATCATGTCCTGCGAACTCGTCAGTTGCTGATGCGCTTCGGTCACGTCGAGTTGCGCGCTCGCGGCCGATCGGGCGTAAGTCGAAACGTACAGTCCCTGACCAGCCCGCACCGCGCCATAAGCATCCGATTTCAAATCGAAACCACTACCCAGAAACGCGCCACGCGTATTCGCGCTTTGCGCGACGAGATAGCCCAGATGCAATTGCGAATTCGCACTCGTGCTATAGAGCTGCATGCGGTTCTGGCCGGTGGCGTCGTCGAGTACGAGCTGGTTATAACCGCTGCCGCCATATTCCTTCGATTTATAACCGGAAAGCAGACCGTTCGAATGCCAGTTTGGTGCGGTCGATCCGTTATAAACGCGGCCCGTCACGATAGGCCGGTCGCAATCGCCGTCGAGCCAATCGACGATGACTTCCTCTCCGACGCGCGGCACGTGCACGCTGCCATAACTGCTGCCGGTATCGGACATCGCCACACGCAGCCAGCACGAAGCATTTTCGTCGCCGCTATTGAGCCGGTCCCAATGAAAATGCACTTTGATGCGATTCAGCGAGTCGGTGTACACCTCTTCGCTGGCAGGCCCCACCACGATCGCCGTTTGCATCTGCATATCGGGCTTGGGGTGCTCGAATGCGCTGCGATACGGCACGGTTTTGCGCTGCGCTTCGATCTGCGCGTACAGAAACCCTTCGCTGCCGTCCGCGTGCGTGACGGTGGCCGATGGGGATGTGTGCGCGGTTTTGATCGCCGCAAGACGGCTTTGCAGGCTGTGCGGAAACGATTGCGCCTGCATGCTGGAAACCGGCAGATTATTCTCGACGAACCACACCGTTTCGATAATGGCGAATTCGCGATCCTGCTCACTATCGGCGTCGTGTGCCGGATGCCCGCTCAACGTGAACCAGCGGCCCGCGTCGAGATTGCGCACCGCGCCGCCGCCCTCGAAGCGCTTCGTGCGCGATTCCCACTCTTCCATGCGAAACGTCGAAAGCGAGTCGCCGCGCGCCTGATCGCCAAAACTATACGCGCCGGTGTATTCGTACACTTCGGCTTGCTGCGGAAGATTGCTCGTCGTGTCGAGCGTCGGCACGGAGGTGCCCTTCGCGTTGCTGGCCGTCGATGGCGACTTGTAATCGAACGTACGCGTTGTGAGCGTCACGCTTTGCAACATACGCGTGGCGCTCCATTGCACCAGCGCATTCGTTTCGCTATTCGTGCCCGCGCGATAGAACTGCACCGTTTGCGGCGAGAGCGCCGGCAATGCGCTCAGATTGTCGACGACGACCAGCGTGTGCGATTTGCCGTCACTGCCCTGTTCGAAATAACTATAGAGCCCTTCTGACTCCATGATCCGTTGGCAGAAATGCCAATCGTCTTCATATTGCACGCAGAAAGAACGCTGCGGCAACGTCCTTTGCAAGGCGAAGCGGAACGCGCCTTGTGCCTGCGGGTGCGCGTTGAATACGTCGGTGAGAATGGCGTCGGCGGTTTTATCCTGCCAGATGCGCGCGTCTTTCCTGAACTTCAAAAAATGCTGCCAGGAAGCGAATTCGAGCTGATAACTCGTCAGGCCGCTATCCGAACCGAGCCGACGCGCCGTGTGCACGTAGCCGTGATGCGGCAGATACGATTTATCGGCCTGTTCGAACCAGAGCGTCACCGGCTGCGCGATCAGTTTCTTCAGCGCGATATCGCCCGTGAGCGACACCGCATCCACCGTGAAGCCATACTCGCGGCCCATGCGCGTGCGGCCGATCACACGTTGCGGCAGCAGCGCGTTATCGCCGAGCGGCGTGTCGAGTTTCAGCAAGCGGCCGTCCTGCACGAGGCCGCCGCTGATAAGACTCATGATGTCCTGTGCGCCCATTTCGCTCACCAGGTGAATGTCATTCGTCCGATTTCACGCCAAGCATCTCGCGAATATGTGCGAGCGTGCTGTCGTCCTTGACCACTGTCGAAAGCCATTGATGCAGCGGCATGCCGGCCCACTCGGCCGCTTTGTCGGCGAGATAAGCGACCGGGCTATGCGGCTCGGTCTGGCGGAAGTAATCGGCCACCGCGCGCAATTGCGCAACGGCATCCGCGCGGCTTTCAATGCCGCCATGCGCGCGGGGTTGAACGCGAGTCGGAGTCAGCACGTGATCCTCATTGGGCAAAGGCGTCTTGAAGCTCGGTTCCGAGCGTTCCTGTGCGCCGCGCGCCGCACCGTGTGCGTCGCCTTGCGCTGATTGCTCCACCAGGGACGGTTTCTGCGCAGCGTTCGGGTCCACGCCCACATCGCGCGCAAAACGCTCGAGCAACCGATACACATCGTCATAGGCATCGCGCGTTTGACGAAAGCTCGGCGCAGCGTCACCGGCGCGGCGTTCGAGTTCCGTATCGAGCGCACCGAGTGCCGCCTCGAACGTTTTGAATTGCGCGAGCAGCGCTTCATAAAATGCGGGCGCCGTGGCGCGCCGTGAAGCATCGATCTGCTCCACGGACGGTTTGCCGCGTGCAATATCGGCAGCATTGTCGGGATCGCGTTTGATTGCCTGCGCGACGTGTTGCGCGACTTCCCAATCGAGCGTGCTGAACGCCGTGCCGGATTGGGTGAGCGGCACCGCACGCAGCAATTCGGCCGAGCGTCCCGCGAGCCACGCGACGTTGCCCAGGCGCGACTCCACATCATCGCCCTCGGGCAGCGGATGCACGCCGTCCCAGAAGCGATCGACGAGGCCCGTGAGCACCGAAAAGCCTTGCGTCAGGCCCGGCACGCCTTCCTGGATTGCGAGCGCTTCGGTAAGCCATACCGCGAGGCGCAGATCCTTCGTTTGCGTGGAGAGCAGTGCCGTGCAGCGCTCGATCACGAGCGGCCAGTCGGCTTCCTTGATTTCTGTGACCCATTCGCCCTGATCGAGCGACGGGTCGTCGAAGCGGCGCGCGTAAGCAATCGTGTCGAAATCCGCGGAGAACAGCAGATCTTCGCCGCACGGCGAGGCTTCGTTGACGGGCGCAAGCAGCGCGGTGTAATCGTTCGACATATCAATTCACGGTGTATTCGAACTCGCCGGCCTCGTTGGCGCGCACCGTCACGCGCGCGAGCGCGGTGCCCTCTGCGATGCGTTCGAGCACGTATTGCGCAAGTTCGGGCAGCAGCGTGCCATTGAGGATGTGATCGACATTGCGTGCACCCGAATCGACTTCGGTGCAGCGCGCGAGCACGGCGTCGACGAGCGTATCGTCCCACTCGAAAGTGGCGCCATGATTCGCTTCGATCCGCCGGCGAATGCGTTCGAGTTTGAGTTCGATGATCTCGGCGAGCACGTCGTCGGAGATCGGGTAATACGGTACGACTTTCATGCGCCCGAGAAACGCAGGCTTGAACGTCTTATAGAGCTGCGGACGCAGCAATTCGGCCAGCGCGTCGGCGTCGGGCAATTCCTCGGCGGATTTATTCAGGCACGCCTGCATGACCGCCGACGAACCGACATTCGAAGTCAGAATGATGAGCGTATTGCGGAAGTCGATTGCGCGCCCTTCCGCATCATCCATCGTGCCCTTGTCGAAGATCTGGAAAAACATTTCCAGCACGTCGGGATGGGCCTTTTCCACTTCGTCGAGCAGCACGACCGAATACGGATTGCGGCGCACGGCTTCGGTCAGCACACCGCCTTCGCCATAACCCACATAACCCGGCGGCGAGCCTTTGAGGCCCGATACGCTATGCGCTTCCTGATATTCGCTCATATTGATGGTGACGAGTTTGCGCTCGCCGCCATAGAGAATATCGGCGAGCGCGAGCGCCGTTTCCGTTTTACCGACACCCGACGGGCCGACGAACATGAATACGCCACGCGGCTTATCCGGATCTTCCAGGTTCGCGCCTGCCGTGCGCACACGTTGCGCAATCGCTTCGAGCGCGTGGTCCTGACCGATCACGCGCTCGCCGAGCAGCGGATTCAGGTTCAGCACCGTTTTGATTTCGTCCTTCACCATGCGGCCGAGCGGAATGCCTGTCCACGACGAGACCACTTCGGCCACGACATGCGCGTCCACTTGCAGCGGCACCATTGGGCCGTCGCCCTGCAAGGCATGCAATTGCTCGACGAGCGCGGGCAGCGCGGCACGCGCTTCGTCAGCGTCGCGTGCCAGCGCAACGTCGGCGCCGGCTTCGCGCGAAGCATCAATACGCGCACGCAATGCCGCGATCTGCGTGACGAGTTCGCGCTCCTGCGCGTAACGCGCTTCGTCTTCGGCCACTTCCGCGGCGCTGGCTTCGCGTTCCACCTTGAGTGCGGCGAGCCGTTCTTCATGCGGCGCGCCATTAGCCGCTTCGCGTTCGAGCGCGGCGATTTCAGCGTCGACACGTTCGATATGGCGCTTGCCGTCGTCGATTGCACCAGGCGTTGCGCTATGCGCGAGCGCGACTTTTGCGCAAGCCGTATCGAGCACGCTCACGGCCTTATCAGGCAATTGACGTGCGCTGATATAGCGATGCGAAAGGCGCACGGCCTCCGTAATCGCTTCGTCGAGAATGCGCACGTTGAAATGCTTTTCCATCAACGCGGTCATGCCGCGCAGCATCGAAGCCGCGAGCGTTTCGCTCGGCTCTTCGATCTTCACAACCTGAAAACGCCTCGCAAGCGCCGCGTCTTTCTCGAAGTACTTTTTGTATTCGCTCCACGTGGTCGCGGCGATCGTGCGCAATTCGCCGCGCGCGAGTGCGGGCTTGAGCAGATTGGCGGCATCGTTCTGTCCCGCCTGACCGCCCGCGCCAATGATCGTGTGCGCTTCGTCGATGAACAGCACGATCGGCTGCGGGCTTTTCTTCACTTCGTCGATCACGCTTTTCAGGCGATTTTCGAATTCGCCCTTCACGCTTGCGCCCGCTTGCAGCAAGCCCATATCGAGCACACGCAAGGCGACGTTGCGCAGCGCCTCCGGCACGTCGCCTTCCGCAATGCGTAGCGCCAGACCTTCGACCACCGCCGTTTTACCGACGCCCGGCTCGCCCGTGAGAATCGGATTGTTCTGGCGGCGGCGCATGAGAATGTCGATGGTCTGGCGAATCTCGACTTCGCGGCCGATCACCGGATCGACGCGGCCTTCGCGCGCTCGCTGCGTGAGGTCGGTCGTATACGTGTCGAGCGCAGGCGTTTTCGACAGGCCGCCGTTCGATTGCACTTCACCTTCCGCGTCCGATGCCGAGGGTTGCGCCGCTGCACGCTCGGCGTCGCGCGGCGCAGCTTCGACCGACCCTTGCGTCAATTCGTCGAAACTGTGTTTGAGTTCGGCAACCGGCACCTCGCCCAGACGCGAAGACATACGATGCGCGAATTGCGCGAGATCGGGCGCGCTCAATAGTGCGAGCAGCAAATGACCCGAGCGGATACGCCCGATCTGCGTATCGAGCGAGGCAATCAGCCAGGCCTGTTCGAACAGCGCGATCAAATGTGGCGAAAACACCGGCGTACGCGTATTGCCGGTTTTCAACTGCTGCAATTCGCGTTCGAGATCGGCGCGCACGGCATGCGGATCGATGCGCGACGCGCGCAGCGCGCACACCAGATCGCTCGCGGGCTCTTCGAGCAGGGCGAGGAACAGGTGCTCCAGATCGACTTCGTAATGCCCACGCGAAAGGCACGCGCTGGCCGCGCGTTCGGCCGCGAGACGGCAGGTGGAGTTGAGCTTGGTGATGAGGGTCTTGAGAGGCGTGCTCATGTCGTGAAGTCGGTCCGGGCGGAGTTCCAGTCAGTCGTCAGTGGGTGACATGCAATTCGTAATGCGCGTCGGCGCGATCGCGGTCGGCTTCGTGGGTGCAGAGGAACGCATCCCAGCCCAGGCGCGAGCCGCCGCCGAGTTGACTCGGCCCGACGTCGTCGCGCCGCAGCACGAGCCGCACTTCGTATTCGAGCGTCACGCGCCCCAGCAGCGTGAGCATGTGCTCCAGCGCGATCGCGCGTTCGCCGCCGGGCAAAAAGGCTTCGTAATCCGTTTTCGAAAGCGGACCGATCACGAGACGCGCGCGCATGTCGCGTTGCCAGACGCGCTGACCGGCGAGCGCCGTCGCGCCCAGCGCCACGTTACGCATGCCGAGCATCGAGAGTTGATCGGGCGGCACGTCGTACCATTTGCCCACGAACTGCTCGATGCGCACCGGCACATTGAAATACTCGGAAAGCGTGTTCTGCAAATACGCTGCGGAAACGGGCCGATGACGCGCGGCCGGCGCATAACCGGCAATCGCTTCATCGAGCAATGCGCCGCGGCCGCCATGCAAACTCTCGCGCGAATCGTGGTCTGCCACGCCGGCGAGCGCGAGCAGCAAGGGCATATAGCGCTCGTCGCGATCGAGTTCGTAATGGAACGGCAGACGGTATTTTTTCCACGCGGAATAAAACAACGCCGTCGCGCGATTGGAAAAGATGTCGAAGAATTCACGCGCGGCGCGGTCGCGCTTGAGCTGCTCGCGCGCGATCAACTGCTCCGTATAGTGCAGCGGCAATGCGCCCTGTCCGCCGAGCAAGCCAAAGAACGCAGGCGTGATTTCCACCTGATCGAGACGTTCCTCATCGAGTGCGGCGGCACGTTGCTCGGGCTCGGCGAGTCGCGTTCCGGCTTCGTCGTATGACGCAGCCTGTTCGATTTCGCTCGGCGGAAAACCCAGCGAGAGCGTGTTGCGGAATGCCACGCGATGCGTGAGCACGTCGCGCTGGCGATCCTGCTTCTTGTCGACAAACCAGCGTTCGAGCAAACGCACCGCCTGAAAAAATTCAAAGCGGTGCGGCTCGTCGAGCAGACGCTCGATTACACGAGGATCGAATCGCCGCTGCGGGGCTTGCATCGCAGGATCTCCTCGCCAGTAAATTTCGAAATCACGACCAGTTGTACGAAACTGTTGATATGCACATACAGGCCGAAGAACACGTCGAGCACGCGCGCGAACGTGCCGAGACTCGTGCCGACAAAATGGTCCTCGTCGACGGTCACGCGAATTTCCACGCCGCGCACGAAGGTGGCGAACGGCTTGCCGGGCAACCATTGCACGGCGGCGCGCTGCTCCACGTCGACAATGCCGTCGATATGGCGCGACGACACGGCGCTGCGCCGCAAATCGTAGAGCGCGAGCATTTCCTTGAGCGTGGTCGCGCCGCCGCTCGCGAGCGAAACGTGACTGAGCGCGAGATGCGAAATCAGGCGCCAATGCGCGGCTTGACGTCGCTCGAAACGCGCGCACGACGTGGGCCGCGCGAGCAGCGCAATCTGATTCACGAGCGAGCCGCCTTCGAGAAACAGGTCGCCGCCTTCGAGGCCCACTGCGAGACCGGCGGGCAAATCGCGGTTCGTGCAGGTCAGTTCGATGCTGAGCGTATCGGTCTGTTCGACCGCGGGATCGAAGTCGATATCGACAATCGAAATTTCAGTTTCGTAACCCGGGCTCTTCTGCGCGACGGCTTCGTCGCGGCGCGCAAACCAGTAATGACCGGCGCGCGAGGTTTCGCCATGACGCAACGAATAAAACGGCCGGAATTCCACGACCGATTCCGCATCGGCGCGCTGTTGCACGAGTTTGACGGAGTCGATCGAATAGACTTCGTACGCGAACGCGCGGCGCGCCTCGGCCACCACCGGATACGCGATGCTCTGATGATTCAGGCGAATAGGCTCGCCGTGTTGCTTGAAGAGATTCACGACCGGCGTGCAAAAGAGCCGCAAATGATGCGCCGCAAGCGTGTCGAGCAGCCGCGCCTCATGCGAATCACCGCGCACTTCCTTGAGCACGACATGCAGCGTGAGACGCTGGCAGCGGCCCGCGGCGGACGCCATCGCGCCCAGATCGAAATCGACGAAATCGAATTTGGCGGGAAACGCGAAATACTCCGTGAGCAGCCGATAGGCGGGGTGCGAGCGCGAAGGAAAATCGATCAGCGCTTCGTCGTCGCTAAAACCGGCCTGACGATACGGCAGTTCCGGTAACGCGCGCCAGCGGCCGCTGCGATCGGATTCGACCCATGCACCCAGCGCATTCACGAACAGACAGTCGCCGAGCGCCGCGATAAACGATTGCTCGCCGTGCAGATACGTGCGCAATTGCGGCAGTTTCAACGCCGCGAGATCGAGTTGCGGCGAAGTCGATTCAATCGTGATCGAAATAACGCCCGTGGCGTCGCCGGGCAGCACGATCGAACTCGGCGCCATCGCCACCGGCATATAGCGCGCTTCGCTGATCCGCACCGGCGCAAGCGTCACGTCATAAGCGGTGCGAAAACGGCATTGCACGCCGCGCAGCGGACGCGACTTCAGTTCGGTGCCGCGCTCGATCGTGGCCGGCGCAGTGAGTTGCGCGAACGACGCCGTCGTGCCGATCTGTGCAATCGAACACGCCGGAAAAGGCCGCAGATAATGCGGATAGAGGACTTCGAGCAGCGCCTCGGTGAATTCCGGGTAATCGTCGTCGAGACGCTTGTTGATCCGCGCGCCCAGCAGCGCGAACGACTCGATCATGCGCTCGACGTGCGGGTCCTCGCAATGCTCGCCGCTCATCGCGAGACGGGCCGCGATCTTCGGGTAGCGCTCGGCGAATTCGCGCGAATAGCGTCGCAAGAACGACAATTCGCGCTCGTAATACGGCAACAACTCTTCCATCGCGACTCCCCGCCCCCCAAAACTACCTGTGCAGCCGCGGCGCGTGACAGTCCGCGGCCGTTGCCGTGCTTCAGGTCTTCGCGCGTGAGCGCGAGACCGAATACTGCAGCGTCGAAGGCTGCAGCAATGCATCGAAGTTTACCGGCTCTTCGGCCGGATGCACGACCAGTAATGCCTGAATGGCGAAATTCAGCACGCTGGTCGAGCGCGAATTCAATTCGAGCGACACCGTCACACGTTGCAGACGCGGTTCGTGCCGCTCGATTGCCTGCTGGATCGACTTGCAGATAAAGGCGCGATCGTAATGGCTCGCGAGACTCAAACCCGCGAAATCATTCAAGCCGTAAGTCAGCAGGGATTTACGGCATTCGGGCAATTGCGCGAGCATGTGCTCGGTGAAGGCGATTCGCGTATTCAGAATCGACTCCAGATCGCGCGCCACCGTCGCTTTCAGTTCGTCCAGCGACAATTGCCGCATCGCGGCAGGTGCCGGCGAATGCGGTTCGTCGTCGAACAGCTTGTCGAAGAAACTGGGCTCGAAACGTTTCATCAAACCATCCGGCGTCGCATGCAATGAAAACCGGGCGGCGCGCCCTGCGCCCCACCCGGTTCAACGACACCTTAGACCGCGTAGGTCTTGTCGTTCTTCGTCAGGCTCCATGCGCCCTGAGCGTTGCCGCCCTGGTTGCCGCCGATCTTCTGCTGCGTGTACTTCCACTGCACGGCAGCGTACTTGAGCGAGAACTCTTCGGTCGGCAGGCCTTCACCAACGACCGTCGGCGTGATGCTCGAAATGATCACGTACTTGAGCTTCACTTCGAGGTACTTGATGCGGTTGCCTTCGCCGTCCGAACGCATGAAGTCGATGGTGACTTCGTCGAACGTCGTGCCGCCCGAAGCGTGCTGATACAGCAGCGGGCTGACCACGTCGATGTCTTTCGTGAAGCGCATGTCAGCGTGTTCGCAACGCTCCGACGTGTGGCCGCCGGCCGTCGATGCCGTCGCCGAACGCGGTTGCAGGATCGAGTGACTCCACGAGTCGATTTCGATCCAGTTTGCGTGGTCCTTATCCTGCGATTCGCCCTTGATCGCGGGATTGCCGAATTTTAGATAGATGTCCTTCATAACGTATCGCTCCCCATAGAGGTGGTTTATACGGCGGCGCAAGGCTCGAAGCCGGGCCGCCCGATGGACCGCTCACACTTGGCGCGGGCCCCATTTACACGAGGCCTCTACACCGGATGCACCGCATTGCCTGCACCGCTCTGGCGGGGCAGGCAATCGCGTTCGGCGCGTTCTCAATTCCCGTTATGCGGCTTTCTTTCCGTCGTCTTGATTGCCGCTTTCGATGACGCGCCCGTTACGACGCTTGAATTACGAATTAGCCGGCTTCGGCAGATCCGCCACGAGACGCAGCGAGATCGACAGTTCGTCGAGCTGGAAGTGCGGACGCAGGAACGCGACCGAACGATACGCACCCGGACGACCCGGAATTTCCGCGACCTGAATCGACGCTTCGCGCAGCGGGAACTGTGCCTTCTGTTCCTGCGTGGCGTTGTCGTCGAGCAGCACGTATTGCGAAATCCAGCGATTCAGGAACACTTCGACGTTTTGCGCCGAAGCGAAGCTGCCGATCTTGTCGCGCATCATCGCCTTCAGGTAGTGCGCCACGCGCGATACCGAGAAGATGTATTGAAGCTGCGCGGACAGCACGGCATTCGCATTGGCGCTATCGGTGCTGTACTTCTTCGCTTTCTGCACCGACTGCGCAGCAAAAAACGCGGCGTAATCGGAATTCTTGCAGTGGACGAGCGGGATGAAACCGAGGTCGCTCAGCTCCTTTTCGCGGCGGTCCGTAATGGCGATTTCGGTCGGGCACTTGAGGGCGATTTCGCCGTCGTCGGTCTTGAACGTGTGCGTCGGCAGGTCTTCCACGAGACCGCCGCCTTCCACGCCGCGAATTGCCGCGCACCAGCCGAAGTCGTCGAATGCTGCCGTCAGGCGCGCGCCGAAGGCCCACGCCGCGTTGCACCAGAGGTATTTGCTGTGATCGGTGCCGTCCACGTCTTCAACGAAGTTGAAGCCTTCTGCGGTCGCGCCGTCTTTCGGATTGAACGGCAGGCGGCCCAGGAAACGCGGCAGCGTCAGACCCACGTAGCGCGAATCTTCGGCGTCGCGGAACGACTTCCACTTCGCGTATTCGACGGTGTCGAACACCTTGCCCAGATCGCGCGGCTTGCCGAGATCGGCAAACGATTCGAGGCCCATCAGTTCCGGCGAAGCCGACGCGATGAACGGCGCGTGCGCGGCCGCGGCGACATGCGACATCTGTTCGATGAAGTACATGTCTTCGGGCTGGCGCGTGATTTCGTAATCGCCGATCAGCGTGCCGAAAGGCGCGCCGCCGAACGTGCCGAATTCTTCTTCGTAGACCTTCTTGAAGAGCGCGCTCTGGTCGAATTCGACCGCGGCCTTGAAGTCGCGCACGACGTCGCGCTTCGGTGCGTGCAGCGCCTTGATCTTGATGGTCTGGCCGGTGTTGCTTTCCTTGCACAGATAATCGAGACCGCGCCACGTGCTCTCGAGGCGCTGAAATTCCGGCGCATGCATCACCGCGCTCAATTGCTCGGAAATCAGGCGGTCGAGTTCGGCCACGCGCGCGTCGATGGTCGCGGACAGATTGTTCGACACGACCACGGTGCCGTCGAGCACCTGATGCACGAGTTCGCCGATCAGGTCCTTCGCACGCGCGTGCTCCGAATCCGACTTCGCGACTTTGCTCTTCTCGACAATGCTGTCGAGCAGCGAAGACGTGCTGCCGTCTTCGGCTTCGATGGCCGCGCTTTGCGCGGCTGCGGTTTGCTGATTCATTGCGTCCCCCGCCTCATTCGCCCTTGGGTTCGTCTTCCGACGGGTCCTTGCGCGTGTTCTCCGCGAGCGCCTGCAACTGCTGCGTATTGGAGAGCACTTCGCTCAACAGATCTTCGAGCTTGTCGTTGCCCGCGAGCTTGTTGCGCAGATCCGCGAGCTTCGAACGTGCATCGAGCAGGCGGCGCAGCGGCTCGACCTGTGCCACGACCTCGTCCGGGTTGAAATCGGCCATCGACTTGAAGCGCAGATCGACGGCGAATTTGCCGCCCGCTTCGCTCAGGCGGTTTTCGACCTGAAACGCGGCGCGCGGCTCGATGCCTTTCATCACGTCGTCGAAATTGTCGCGATCGATATTGATGAACTTGCGGTCGCGCAGCTTGGGCTGCTCGATTTCCGACTGACCGGCCAGATCGCCCATGACGCCGACGACGAACGGCAGTTCCTTCACTTCGATCGCATCGCCACGCTCGACCTCGTAGGTCAGCTGGACGCGCGGCGGCCGCACTTTCTGCAAGCGCTTCTGGATGCTTTCTTTCTTTGCCATCGACGGCTCCCTGCTCCCGTTTTGACCTTGTTATCGGACGTGTCGCGTGTGGTGCTCGAAACTCAGCGCAGCGCGCTGAACGGATCGGCGGCGTTGCCGGCAGCCTTGGCGGGCGCCGGCGCGGCGGGTGCTGCAGGTGCAGCCGGAGCCGCGGGTGCAGCCGCCGTTTCTGCGGATTCGGCAGCCTTCGGCGCGGCCTTGGTGACTCGCTTCACATAGCGCTTCTTCTTCACCGGCGACTTCCCGCTTTGGTCGGGCGGGAACAGTGCGTCTTCGCCGAGCGTGTCGCGCAACTGTTTCGCGAGCGCCTGCGCGTCCGACTTCGCGTCGCCTTGCAGCGAGGCATCCTGACGCAGTTCGCCGAGCGACTCGGTCGCTACGCGCAGGCCGGCCACGGCCAGCACGCTCTTCGCGCCACGATCCGTCTGATCGCGTTGCAGCGCTTCTTGCGCCGCGACGATCGCCTGACCGTAATGCTGTTGCTGGAACTGGATCTGGGCGATGCGCGACCACGGTTCTTCACGCGTGGGATCGGCGGCGGCAAGCTTCTGATACGCGGCGATCGCCTGATCCTGATCGCCGCCCTTCGAGAGCGTGTCCGCATCGGCAAGCGCCTTGTTGAATGCGTCAGGCGATGCGGAAAGATTGTTGCCCTGGGTGGCGCAGCCCGCGACGATGCCGCATGCGATCACTGCCCCCGTTAGCTTCGAGAAGACGCTCTTATTCATGTTTTCTCTACCGACCAGAGAGTTTGATTGTGTTTGTGATTCAGCTTCGAGATCTGCGCCTCGAAAACTACACCGTGATATTGAAACGAGTGTTTTACTTATTGCTCAACGCGCGGGTATAGTACAGGCCAAATTTCGATAATTCAACTGTGCAATGAAAACTGGCAGTAAGAAAATGGTCCTCGCGTGAAGCTGAAAAGTGGTAGAGAAGCGAGTAAGAACCATGACAGAAGCCGCAAAGTAACGTGTGCACAGCTGACGAGGAAATAATTTCCGGCGAAACCAATGTACATGGGCCTGCGGGCAGGAAAATTTGCCGGAATTTTATTAAAGAAGGCATCACGGGGATAATGCCCGCGCAATGCGCAGTGCATTAACGTCGTTCAGGCGGATTTAACGTTGTTGGAGAGTTCGGGCTTCAAGCCCGCGATAAAAATGACTGCGCGCATTATTCAAATCGCATCGAATGCAGCTGTGCTTTGCGCTGTTGCCGCCTTGCTCGGCGGGTGCGCGGCAGCCGTGCCCGCATTGGGCAGCGCGGCCTCGGCGGCGCTGCAGCTCGCGGGTATCGGCAAGCCCGACGTGCCGGACAGCCAGAAGCCGCCGCGCGACCTCGGCGTCACGCTTTATGCGGCGCGCAATCTCAATGCGGCGACCGACAACAAGCCGCTCGCATTAGTGGTGCGCCTCTACGCGCTGAAGGATCCGACCTCGTTCCAGCAGGCGCCGTTCGACACATTCACCGATCCCGCGAAGGAAAAAAGCACCCTCGGTGCGGACCTGCTGAGCGTGCGCGAAATCACCTTGATTCCGGGCCAGCGGTATAACGCCACGGAAAAAGTTTCGCGCGAAGCGCAGGCTTTCGGTATCGTCGCGCTGTTCCGGGATCCCGCAATGAAGCGCTGGAAATTCGCGTTTGACCCGGCGAAATCGGAGAAATCCGGCATAATGGTTGGCCTGCACAACTGCGCCATGACGGTCACGAGCGGTACCGTAATCCCCGCGGATGCGAGTCAGTCGGCGCAAGCGCTCAATCTGCTTTCGTCCGTCACCTGTGGTTAAAAGCGAATAGGTGAGTGCGAATGCGAAGTTTTAAAACGGGGCAGAAAGAGCGGCAGTGGACCGTGCAAATGAGGACATTGCGGGGGATGAAAGCGGGCATGAATGCACACGCCAGAAGCGCGTTGAATTTCACGGAACCGGACCTCTTTAACCAATTCAGTCAGCCGGCGGCTCGCACGCCAGGCACGACCCGATCGACGCATAACGCTGAATCAACATGAGCTATTCCTCGAAAGTGCTTTGGGGGGAAGGCCTGTTTCTCAGGCCTCAGCACTTCCAGCGGCAAGACGCCTATCACGAAGCGCGGCTCTTCGAGTCGATCCAGGCGATCCAGCCATATAACTGGGGCGTGCGCTCGATCCGTATCGATCACGACTCGCTCGGCAGCAATATTCTGCGCATCAGCGAGTTGTCGCTCGTGTTTCCCGACGGCACGCTCTACTCCGCGCCGCAGGCGGACGACCTGCCGCCGCCCGTCGCGCTCGACACGCTGCCCGAAGGCATCAACGAATTCACGTTCTATCTGGCGCTGCATCAGGTGCGCGAAAACGGCTCGAATTATTCGGCTAATCGCGACGACGGTTTTGTCGCGCGCTACGTGAGCGAGCAGTCGAGCGTGGCCGATCATTACACCGACGCCGCGCAGGCCGACATCACGTTCCTCAAGAACAACGTGAAGCTCGTCGCGCACACCGAGCCGCGCGACCAGTTGCTGTCGGTGCCGGTGGTGCGCGTGCGCCGCACGGCGTCGTCGGGTTTCGAGGCCGACGAGAGCTTCGTGCCGCCGAGCCTCGCCATCGAGGCGTCGCCGCTGCTGCATCAGCGCCTGCGTCGCCTGATCGACGCGCTGCAGGCGAAGGTCAACGCGCTCTACGGTTTCCACCGCGAGCCGACCAAGAACATCATCGAATTCCGCTCGGGCGATATCGCGTCGTTCTGGCTGTTGCACACGGCCAGCGGCGCGTTCGCGACGCTCGCGCATCTGTACCAGCACGCGGCGCTGCATCCGGAGCGGCTCTTCCAGGAAGAACTGCGTCTCGCGGGCCAGTTGCTCACGTTCTCGAAGAATCACACGCTCGCCGATCTGCCCGCCTATCGTCACGACGATCCGGGCCCGGGTTTTGCGCGCCTCGACGCCATCCTGCGCGATCTGCTCGAAACGGTGATCTCCACGCAGTACTTCGCGATTGCGCTGGAAGAAGTGCGTGCGTCGTTCCATATAGGCCGGCTCGACTCCGGCAAGATCGACGACAAGACCACGTTCTATCTCGCCGTCTCGGCCGACATGCCCGCCGTCGATCTGGTCGATGCCGTGCCCGCGCGCTTCAAGGTGGGCGCGCCCGACGACGTCGACAAGCTCGTGCTCTCGGCCATGCCCGGCGTGCGCCTCGTCTACACGCCGCAAGTGCCGCCCGCCATTCCGGTGCGCCCGGGCGCCTGCTATTTCGCGCTCGAATCGCGCAGCGCGCTCTATGAGCGCATGATTCAGGCGCAATCGGCGATGGTGTACACGCCCTCGGGCATCAACGATCTCAAACTCGAACTGATTGCGGTGACGTCATGACCAACGCGCCCTCCCTTTTCGGCGACGTCGCGCCGCCGCCCGTCACGCCGCAAGCGCCGGTGGGCGATCCCGCCTATCAGGTGCGCTCGCTGCTCGATCTGCTCTACGACGGCTTTTTCATGCTATTCCTGCTGAAAAACGGCCGCGAGCCCGGCGACGCCGCCGAATTCAGCGCGCGCGTGCAGCAGTTTCTCGGCGACTTCGAGCGCGGCGCGAAAAAGCTGAATGTTTCCGCCGACGACGTCTATGCGGCCAAGTTCGCATTCTGCGCGGCGATCGACGAATCGGTGCTGTCTTCGCCGTTCCGTATTCGCGCGGATTGGGAGCGCCGTCCGCTGCAACTCACGCTGTTCGGCGAGCAGCTCGCGGGCGAGAAGTTCTTCCAGTATCTCGAGCAATGCCGCGCGCAGGGCGCCGCGCGACTGCAATCGCTCGAAGTCTTTCACATGTGTCTGCTGCTCGGTTTTCAGGGCAAATACATGCTCGAAGGCCCGGAAAAGCTCGCTTATCTGACCGCGCGCATCGGCGACGAAATCGCGCACATGAAGGGCAAACGCGCGCCGTTCGCGCCGCATTGGCCGCTGCCCGATCAGGTGGTGCACCGCCTCAAGCGCGAAGTGCCGCTCTGGACGATCGGCGCAGTGTTCGCGCTCGTCGGCGTACTCGGATGGCTCGGTCTCAGCACGTGGCTGCGCGACAGCACGCTGCGCACGCTCGCGCCCTATACGCAGATCGTCAAGCTCGGCCCGCAATCGGCCAATCTCACGATCTCGCTGCCTTGATATCGACCCGATGACGATTTCAGCCCTGAAAACACGGGCTGAAATCGCTCTCACGCAGGCTCGCCCTGCTCTGCGACCACGCGATCGCGACCCGTCATCTTCGCGCGATACAGACTCGAATCGGCCCGCTTGAGCCAAGCGGCGTGATCGTTCATCGCCTCGTCGCATTGCGCTACGCCGATGCTCACCGTACACGGGCACATGCTGTCCTCGTCCTTCGCCTGCAAGCGCACCGCGCGCGCAAAACGCTCGGCGACCGTGCGCGCTTCGGCGAGCGTCGCACCAGGCAACACCACGCCGAATTCCTCGCCGCCGTAACGGCCAATGCTGTCGCTCGCGCGAAAATGCTCGCGCAATTGCCCCGCAAACGCGCTCAATACGGCGTCGCCGGCCTGATGACCGCGCGTGTCGTTGACGTCCTTGAAATGATCGAGATCGATGAGCAGCAGCGACGATGCATAGCGCGTCGCGCGGCAGCGTTCGAATTCGCGCACGAGCAGATTTTCCCAATGGCGGCGATTCAATAGACCGGTGAGGCCGTCGGTGCGGCTCAGCCCTTCGAGCATGCGCGATTGCTCGGCGAGCTTGCGCGAGATGCGATACACCGCGAGACCCAGCGCAAGCGGATAAATCGCGAGAAACGGCAGGCACGCGAGCAGCGTGGGCAAGCGCGTGTTGGGCTCGAACGCGAAGCCGAACATCAGGAGACCGGCCGCCAGCCCCGCGAGATTCGCCAGCACGCCGCGCAGAAAAAGCCGCATGCCGCCCGACGCCATATTGTTCATGCCCGACATCACGAGCATCAGCGCGCTCGGCAATAAATCGAATCGCATCGCGGCCACCCACACGCCGCCCATGACGGAATCGACCATTAAATTCAGGCGTTCGCCGCGATACGGCACGGCCCATGCATGCGCGGCACGACGCGCGATATGCGGCCAGATCAGGCAGTCGATGACGAGCAGCACCCAGAACGGCGCGCCGCGCCCCTGCTGCACGAACACCGACGCCATGCAGAAAAACGCGAGCAGGCGCCCGCCGGCGCGCAATCGCCAAACGCGCTCGACGAAGCGCCTCCCCTTGCCCGCCATCGGATTCGTGCTGGGTAACATTCTCGGTCTCTCGAATGTCCTGCTGTCGCGCAGGATCTATGCATGTATTGTGCCATCGGCTACCGCGTTCGCCGTGCAGAATTCGGGTTTTCCCCCTGAAAATAAGGGCTATTTGCATGCGTGCGATGAGCGCACGATCGATGCCCGCGCAACCGGACGTCCATGCGTGTGGATCGCGACGGCCCCGCATCGCATGACGTCGCGATGAATTCACCCCACTCAGGGCGCGCCCAAGCCGGTTCTTACCAACCGTTACAGAAGCGACGTGATCGTTGCACCTGTACGCGCCACGCCTTCCTAGAATGCTTCAACCGTTGCGCAGCAAGACCGCAGCGGCCGCCAACGACACTCGACGCGGCACATTGCACGCCTATGCACGGCGCATGCAGCAACGCGCGAATGTCGTGGGCGCTATCGATACCCATGACGTAGAAATCACATAGAAAAGGAGTTCGCATGAATCGCCTCTCGCTTGTCTCGCTCGCCAGTGTTTCCGCCACCGCGCTGCTCGCGCTCTCCGTGAGCGCTCACGCGCAAACCGCCGCGCCGGCTGCCACGACCGCGGGCGCCACGCAGGAATTGCACGCCGCCGACAAATCGTTTATCGCGGACGGCACGCAAACCGTCGCCACGCAGCGCGACGCGGCGCGTATCGCCGACTCGCGTTCAACCGACCGCGAAGTGAAGGCCTTCGCGGAACAACTGGTCGCCGACTACACGAAGCTCTCGAATTCGATGCGCGCCGCCAGCCCGCGCGGCGTGGACGTCCCGCGCGACGATCCGGACGCCGCCGTGCTCTCGAGCATCAACAATCTGCGTGGCGCGGATTTCGACAAGACCTATATCGAACAGGTCGCGCTCGAAGGCCAGCAAAAAACGCTGTCGGCATTTCAGGCGGAAATTGCGTCGGGTCGCGATGCGGGTTTGAAGAAGGCCGCGACCGAAGGATTGCCCATGATTCAGGCGGATATCGCCAAGGCAAAGGAACTGGCCGCGCGCAAGCATCTGGCGGGCTGATGATGGCATGCGCGTGAGCGCATGATCGGCGAGGCGGCGCGCATTCGTGCGCCGCCTCGCATTCTATGATTCGCGTGTTTTATGCTTCCGGATGGTCGTGGGCCGCCGTCACGAGGCGTTCCATGCGCCGATCGGGCACGAGCCACAGCAGCGCGACGAGCAGGAAAAACAGCGCGCCGAAATGCGCGTAATCGGCGGCGGCACAGCCGATTCCCAGCAGATATCCCACCACCGACAACTTGCCTTTGTAATCGCGTCCGAGCGCTTGCGCCAGCGCGCTTTGCGCACCGTGATAGCGCACGAGGCAGCCTTGCAGCACGACGTAGGCAATCGCGCAGAGCAGCAGATTCACGCCATACAGCATGGTCGGCCAGCGCCCGAAATGGTTTTCGCCCATCCAGCCCGTGGTGAACGGCAGCAGCGAAAGCCAGAACAGCAAATGCAGATTCGCCCACAGCACGGTGCCGTTGACGCTGTGCGCCGCGTGCATCATGTGATGATGATTGTTCCAGTAGATGCCCACGTAGACGAAACTGAGCACGTAGCTCAGATACGTCGGCCACAAGGGCGCGAGCGACGTGATGCTGTCGCCGTGCGGCACCTTGAGTTCCAGCACCATGATCGTGATGATGATGGCGAGCACGCCATCGCTGAACGCTTCGAGTCGGTTCTTGTTCATTGGCTCAATGATTCGAGGGGTTCGCAGACGGAGCAAGGCGCGCGAAAGTATGGCCGAAGTATCGCCGAAAGCGACGCGCGATGCTACGTCCTGCCGCGATCGCGCGATAATCGGGCGATGCCGCCGTAAGCGGCGCGCTACATCGTCTGACGAATCGGGCTCGCCCATGGATACCGACCGACGCGCCACCGCCTCACCCGCGAACGCAACCGACGCCGCTGCACCCACGCGCAGCGTGCGCGTCTGGGACTTGCCGACCCGGCTCTTTCACTGGCTCGTTGTGCTGCTCGTCGGCGTCGCGTGGATTTCGCAGCATTTCAACTGGATGCAGTTGCACGTGCGCGCCGGTGAAACGCTGCTCGCGCTGGTGCTGTTCCGTCTGCTGTGGGGCGGGTTCGGCAGCGAGACCGCGCGCTTCGGGCGCTTCGTGGCGTCGCCGCTTGCCGCGTGGCGGCATCTGCGCCACGTCTTCCGGCGCGAACCCGACACTCAGGTGGGTCACAACGCGGCAGGCGGCTGGATGGTGCTGTTGCTGCTCGCGCTGCTGTTCGTCGAAACGCTCAGCGGCCTCTACGTCAACAACGATATCGAGGACGAAGGCCCGCTTTCGGAACACGTGAGCGCCGCGTTCGCGAATGCGATTTCGGCACTGCATGCCTACGGCTGGGATGTGATCGCCATCGCCGTCGTGCTGCATGTCTGCGCGATCGGCGTCTATGCGATCGCCAAAGGCCACAATCTGCTCGGCCCGATGCTCACGGGCCGCAAGCGTCTGCCCGTCACGGTGCGTGCGCCCGCACGCGCCTCGCTCTGGCTCGCGGCGCTGCTGATGGGCTGTGCCGCGCTCGTAACGGCCTTGCTGGCGATGTATCTGTAACGCTCGTGCGCGTCAGCCGGCCGGCACCGTGAGTATCGGCGCCTTCTGATCCTGATTCGCCTGGGAAAGCGCGATCAGATTCTGCAGCACCGTCAACGCATATTTCGAATCGAAATCGTCGTTCTCGATCCAGTACGTGGCGTCGTGATAGCCGATTGTGGCATACGCATCGGGCGGCGCCTTGCTGCCCACGTGCACGATGATCGTCGGCCGCGTTTCGCCGCCGATCAGATGCACGGTGGGAATCGTCGCGCCGCGCTTCACGTCGTCTTCGGGCACGGAAATCTGCGCGCCGAGATTGGTGAGAATGCCCATCACCGAGCGCGTGACCATGTGGATGCTGCGGCCGTCGCCGTTCGCGGGACCGTACACGACCGGATATTCGCGCACGACGGGCGAGAGCTTCAGCAGGCGGCGCACGTCGTCGAGATCGGCTTTCGTTTCGGGCGGCGCGTCTTCGCTGCCGAGCGTCATCGTCACGCGATGCGAGTGATCCACCGGATCTTCCTTGTAGCTGACGGTGAGTTGTCCCGCGAGCTGCAGGCGGCGCAACGCGCGCAGCAGCTCGAAAAAACCGGGACTGCCGTCGCTCGTCGGGCCGCCGAGCGGCGCGGCGTTTTGCAGGCCGCCGACCGATTGCACCGAGAGGCGCAGCAGCAGGTCGATCGGCACGCCGCTGTCCGCGAGCGGCAGCACGAGTTCGGTCGGCAACGGGCGGATATAGCCGGTCGCGAGCGCCTCGCCCGTGGTCGGCACGAACGTGAAGGTCGGGTGATTCGAGTACGTCGCGCCCACGCTCGCCTGGCCGTAGCTGGTGCCCGCCGTGCTGGAGCCGCCCTCCGCGATCGCGCCCGCGTTGGCCTCGAACGTGTAAGACGCGATGATCTGGCTCACCGCGACGAACGACGGCGAATCGCCGAAGCGCAAACCGACGATGGTCGCGAGCATCTCGCGTTTCTTGGCGTCGCCGAGCGCGCGCTCGTAATCGACCTGATCGGTGCGCAACATGTGCGGACCGAACCAGGCGCAGCCGGACGTCATGAGGATTGGACACAGAGCGGCGATCAGGCGGCGCCGCGGCAGCAGGCGAAATGAAATCATGTCGGCTTCGGTCGTCGGTGAGGCAACAGCCGATGCAGCTAGCAAGTGACATGCCTCGCGCGCGCCGCTTGACGTAAAATCGGGCGATCCCGTTCACTTCATTCGACACGACCGCACATGGCAACCTACCTCGAATTGCTCGCCGAAAAGCGTGCGCTCGACGCGCGTATCGATGCGTTGCGCGCCGAGGCGGCCGACGAAGCACTCGCGGCCGCCCGCGCCGCCATCGCCGAATTCGGTTTCACGCCGGACGACCTGTTCGGCAAACCGCGCGCGAAACGCGAGAAAAAAGGCGCGGCCCGTTCGCGCAAGAATGCGTCCGCGCAAGATGCCGACCACGGCAATCTCGATCTTTTCGGCGGCTCCGGCGCAAATTGAACATCTGCGTTGAACCGTTGAAATAAGCGATTGAAATAAACGCGTGCGCGTACGATAAAAAAGCCCGCGAACCATCACGGTTCGCGGGCTTTTTTTGCCTGCGATGCGAGCGGATCGGCCAGCTTACTGCGCGCCCAGCTTCTTGATCAGCACGTCGAGCTGCTCCATCTCTTCAGGCGTGAGGTCGGTGAGCGGCGCGCGCACCGGACCCGCGTCGTGGCCGACGAGCTTCGCGCCCGCCTTCACGATGCTCACCGCGTAACCGGCGCGGCGATTGCGGATCTTCAGATACGGCAGGAAGAAGTCGTCGATCAGCTTGCCGACCGTTGCGTGGTCATCGGCTGCGATCGCGCGATAAAAGTCCATCGCCGTCTTCGGAATGAAGTTGAAGACCGCCGACGAATACACCGGCACGCCCAGCGCCTTGTACGCCGCCGCATACACTTCCGCAGTCGGCAGGCCGCCGAGATACGAGAAGCGGTCGCCCAGACGACGGCGAATCGTCACCATCGCCTCGATCTCGCCCACGCCGTCCTTGAAGCCGATCAGGTTCGGGCAACGGTCGGCGAGCTGTTCGAGCATGTCCGGGCCGAGCTTCGAATTCGCGCGGTTGTAGATGATCACGCCCATCTTCGGCACGGCCTTGCAGACCTGTTCCGCGTGCGCGGCGATGCCTTCCTGCGAGGCTTCCGTGAGGTAATGCGGCATCAGCAGAATGCCTTGCGCGCCGTTGCGCTCCGCTTCCTGCGCGTATTCGATGGCCACGCGCGTCGCGCCGCCCGCGCCCGCGAGAATCGGCACCTTGCCCTTGCAGGTTTCCGTGGCGGTCTTGATGACCTGCGAGTATTCGCTTTTCGTGAGCGAGAAGAATTCGCCCGTGCCGCCCGCCGCGAACAGCGCGCTCGCGCCATACGGGGCGAGCCATTCGAGACGCTCGGCGTAGGTGTCGGCGCGGAAATTGCCTTGCGCGTCGAAGTCGGTGACGGGGAACGACAGCAGCCCTTCTGAAACGATCTGCTTGAGTTCTTGCGGCGTGGTCATGGTCGGGGATCCTGTGATGATGGCGATATCGGGCGAGCCTGCGTTCAGCGCACGAGGCACGGACGCTTGTGGTCGAAAGTCCAGTTGGGAATCAGGTATTGCATGGCGATCGCGTCGTCGCGCGCGCCGAGTCCGTGCTGCTGATACAGCGCGTGGGCCTTGTCGAGTTCGTCGAGATCGATGTCGATGCCGAGGCCGGGTTTCTGCGGCACCTGCACCTTGCCGCCCACGATCTGCAGCGGCTCGCGCGTGAGACGCTGGCCGTCCTGCCAGATCCAGTGCGTGTCGATCGCGGTGATCTTGCCGGGCGCGGCGGCGGCCACGTGCGTGAACATCGCGAGCGAGATGTCGAAGTGATTGTTCGAGTGCGAGCCCCACGTGAGGCCCCAGTCGTTGCACATCTGCGCGACGCGCACCGAGCCCTGCATGGTCCAGAAGTGCGGATCGGCGAGCGGAATATCGACCGATTGCAACTGGATCGCGTGACCCATCTGCCGCCAGTCGGTGGCGATCATGTTGGTGGCCGTCGGCAGGCCGGTCGCGCGGCGGAATTCGGCCATCACCTCGCGGCCCGAATAGCCGTTTTCCGCGCCGCACGGATCTTCGGCGTAGGCGAGCACGTCGTGTTTGTCGCGGCACAGGCGAATCGCTTCGGCCAGCGACCACGCGCCGTTCGGGTCGAGCGTCACGCGCGCCTCGGGAAAGCGTTCGGCCAGCGCCGTGACCGCTTCCATTTCGGCGTCGCCGGCCAGCACGCCGCCCTTGAGCTTGAAATCGTTGAAGCCGTAACGCGCTTTGGCGGCTTCGGCCAGCCGCACGACGGCCTCGGGCGTCATCGCCGCTTCGGTGCGCAGGCGCTCCCAGTCGTCGCGGCCTTCCGCGCCGCTCGCGTACGGCAGATCGGTCTTGCGCCGCTCGCCGATAAAGAACAGATAGCCGAGCATCTCCACTTCGCTGCGCTGCTGTCCTTCGCCGAGCAGCGCCGCCACCGGCACGTTCAGATGCTGGCCGAGCAGATCGAGCAGCGCCGCTTCGAGCGCCGTCACCGCGTGGATCGTGGTGCGCAGGTCGAAGGTCTGCAGACCGCGGCCGCCGGCGTCGCGATCAGCGAACTGCTTGCGCACCGTGTTGAGCACCGCCTGCAGATTGCCGATCGACTGACCGACCACGAACGCGCGCGCATCGTCGAGCGTCTTGCGGATCGCCTCGCCGCCCGGCACTTCGCCGATGCCGGTGTTGCCCGCGCTGTCGCGCAGCAGCACGACGTTGCGCGTGAAGAACGGGCCGTGCGCGCCGGAGAGGTTCATCAGCATGCTGTCGCGGCCCGCGACGGGCACGACGCGCAGTTCGGTCACGACGGGCGTGGCGTTCGGTTGGACGGTCTGTGTGGACATGAAGGCTTACCTGCTTGAAAGCGCTGTTTAAAGGCGGCGCGGGCGAGCGTCCCGCGCCAGTCGGTCGGTCAAAACGGTGTGCGCCGAAATCAGCCCGGGGCGGCGACGATCTCCACCCAGTTCGCGCCGTGTCCGCCCGCGCAGCGCGCGGCGAGCGTGAGCGCCCCGCTCTGCGCATCGACGCGATACAGCGAGACATGCGACGACTTCTCTCCGCAGGCCACCGCGAAGCGGCCCGAGGGATCGAGGCGGAAACCGCGCGGCTGGGTTTCGGTATCGACAAAACCGGCGTAGTCGAGCGCGCCATCGGGCTGCACGGCGAACGTGAGCAGGCGGCTGGTCGTGCGCTCCGAGGCGTAGACGAAGCGGCCGTCGGGCGAGACGTGGATATCGGCGGCCCAGACCAGCTTCGCCAGCTCGGCGGGATCGGGCTGCACCGGGTCCGACGAACTCGGGCGCGCGAAACCGTCGTTCAGATGCGCGAGGTCGGCGGCGCGCGGCGAGACGTGGCCGGGCGCGAGTGCGCCGGTCTGTGCGTCGCGCGTCAACGCGGCTACGGTGGCGCGGAATTCGCTCAGCACGTAGAGCGTGCGCTCGTCGGGCGACAGGCACAGATGACGCGGACCGAAGCCCTTGCCGAGATCCACGGTGCCAATTTCGCGCAGGCGTCCTTCGTCTTCCAGCGCGAAGCAGAACACGCGGTCGCTGCCGAGCGACGAGGCATACGCAAAGCGCCCGTCGGCGGAAACGATCACACAATGCGCGTTCTGGATCCCTTCCACGGTCTGCAGCGGTCCGCCCAGACCCTGATCGATGTCCTGCGTGCGATAGAGACACACGCGATGCTCGCCATACGAGGCGCCGAGCAGAAAACGCCCGAGCGGATCGGCGCACAGATAGGCGAAACTCGAATCGAGCGGCGCGCGGCCGAGCGTGGTCAGCGTGCCGTTGTGCGCATCGATCGCGTAGCGATACAGATGCAGGTCCGAACCGCGCGTCACGGCATAGAGATGGCGGCGGTCGGGCGCGAGCGCCATCGGCATGACGGTCGGCGCGATGGCCGTGCGCGCGTGCGGGGTGAGCGTGGCGGCGTTGGCGTCCAGGTGCAGCACGTCGATCTCGCCGTCGTTGGCGTTCGAAACGTAGACGAAGTAGCGGTCTTGCATGAGCGTTTCCTCAGTGGTCGCGGTCGTGGCGAAAGCCTCAGTGTGCGCCACGATGGACGGACTCTGCTTCGTCGCCGAACGCGCGGCGCGTCGGTTTGTTGCGTGCGAGGAACGCGGCGGCCGCGGCGATCAGCGACGTCACGCCGAGTCCATACAGGCCGCCCGCGATCGAGCCGGTGTGCTGCTGCAGGTAACCGAAGGTGGCGGGCGCGAAGAACCCGCCCAGATTGCCGAGCGAATTGATCAGTGCGATCACGCCGGCGGCCACGCGGGCGTCGAGATAACCTTGCGGCAGCGGCCAGAACAGCGACGAGGCGGCCTTGAAGCCAATCGCCGAGAAGCAGATCGCCACGAACGAGAACACCGGATTCGCCGAGGTCGACGCGAACAGCCCGCACGCGGCGATCACCAGCGCCAGCGCGAGCCACGCCTGCTGGAAGCGCCATTTCGCCGAGAGCAGCGCGAAGCAGTACATCGCGACGATGGCGATCATCCACGGAATCGCGTTGTAGAGGCCCACCTGGAAATCCGTGAGGCCGCCCATCTTGCGGATGATCGTCGGCAGCCAGAACGTGGCCGCGTAAATCGTGAGCTGAATCGCGAAGTAGAGGAAGCAGAACAGCACGATCTGCGGATCCTTCAGCAGGCGCATGACGGGCACGTGCGCGCCGGTCGCGGCTTCACGCTCGGCCTGCTCGCGCGCCATGTAGTTTTCGAGCGCGCCCTGCTCGTCGGGCGTGAGCCAGTGCGCGTCGCGAATGCGCGACTTCAGCAGCAGCCAGCTCGCGCCGCACAGCACGATCGAGAACGCGCCTTCGATCAGGAACATCCACTGCCAGCCCGCGAGGCCGAAGCCGCGCACCGAGAGCAGCGCGCCCGTGATCGGGCCGGACAGCACCGAGGCGAACGCCGAGCCCGCGAGAAAGACCGCCACCGCCTTGCCGCGCGCCTGCTGCGGCAGCCACTGCGCGAAGTAGTACACCACGCCCGGAAAGAAACCCGCCTCGGCGATCCCGAGCAGAAAGCGCAGCAGATAGAACGAGGTGTCGTTCTGCACGAACGCCATCGCGCCCGCCACGAGGCCCCACGTCCCCATGATGCGCGTGAGCCAGGCGCGCGCGCCGTACTTCTGCATCAGCATGTTCGACGGCACTTCGAACAGCGCGTAGCCGATAAAAAACAGCCCGCTGCCGAGCCCGTAGGCCGCCGCGGAGAGACCCAGATCGGCCTCCATGTGCGCATTCGCAAAACCGACGTTCACGCGGTCGATGTAGTTCGCGATGAACATGATCAGGAAGAGCGGCAGCACGTGCCGCATGACCTTGGCGCTGGCCGAATCCAGCAGGTCGTCGTGACGCTTGGCGGGAATGGACATCTGGGTTTGTCTCCTGAGCGACGTCGCGCATCGGGGTTCGTGTGCGGCGCTTCATGGTACGTTGTCTGACGACATTGCAGGGAGGAGACGAGCAGGATTCTATTGGGTGTTTACCCTGAAAAACGGCTTTATATATGCGAATCAGGCGATATCAGTGGGTTCTCCCGCCCTCTCGATGGACATGATTTTGGATTATTTCGCCTAGTTGTACGATGACTTACTTTGCCGTTCTGGCGCGCGCTACCCGCGTGCTGGTGCGGCTTGTCAAACCTGTATCCACATCAACATCCGCTGCCGATCCAGCCATTCGGCCGAGTCTTTTCGCACCACATCGCTACGTAAGATCAAACTCCATCGGCTTGATATTTCGTACCAATGTTGATACATTTGAATCGCCCCAACCTCTACGTCTCGCCGCTCGTCGTGCACTTTTTCCGGACGGATTCCGGCAACGAACCGGTGCGGCAATGGCTCAAGGATCTCGAGGCGGCCGATCGTAAGGCCATCGGCGAGGAAATCAAGGTGGTGCAGATCGGCTGGCCGCTGGGCATGCCGGTCGTGCGCAAGCTGGAGCGTGATCTGTGGGAGATCCGCGTGCATTTGCCGCTGCGCATTGCGCGGGTTTTCTTCACGGTCGCGGGCAACGCCCTCGTCCTGCTGCACGGCTTCATCAAGAAGTCGCAGGCCACGCCGCAAGACGACCTGGCGCTGGCAAGAGAGCGGTTACGTCAATTGAAAAACGGCTAGCGCGCCCCGCGCGCAAGGAGCACGGCATGACGAACAAACATATCGGCGCGAATTTCGACGAGTTTCTCGCCGGAGAAGGCCTGCTCGAAGAATCCACGGCCATGGCCATCAAGCGCGTGATCGCGTGGCAAATCGAGCAGGAAATGAAAGCGCAGCAACTGACCAAGACGCAAATGGCCGCGAAAATGAAAACGAGCCGCGCGGCGCTCAATCGCCTGCTCGACCAGAACGACACCAGCCTCACGCTCACCACGCTGGCCAGCGCCGCCGCCGCGCTCGGGAAGAAGTTCAGGTTCGAGCTCTGCGCCTGAACGCTGCGTGAATTCGGGTAACGCGCGAACGGGCGGCTAGACCTTGCCGCTCGACTCCGTTGCCGCGCGGCGCAGTCTTTCGCGGCTGCTCGACAGATGCATGCGCATGGCCGCGCGCGCGCCTTCGGGGTCCTGACGCGCGATCGCCTCGAAAATGCTTTCGTGCTCGCGGTTCACGAGTTCGGCGTAGGTCTTCGGATCGCGGTGCGCAATGCCGGCCGAATCAATGCGATGGCGCGGAATGAGCGCGGCGCCCATCTGCGTGAGGATGTCCACGAAATAACGGTTGCCGGTGGCGCGCGCCACGGAGACATGAAACTCCAGATCCGCGCCCGCGCTGTCACCGCCTGCGTGGGTCGCCGCCGAGATCGCGTCGAGCGCCGTGCGGATGTTCGCGAGGTCGCGTTCGCTCGCGCGTTGCGCGGCCAGTCCGGCGCACTCGGTTTCCAGGCTGATGCGCAATTCCAGCACCGAAAGCAGATCGTTGAGCGTGCTGGCGGGCACGACGTCGAGTTCGAGCGGCTCGCGGCGCGGCTCCAGCACGAAGCTGCCAATGCCGTGCCGGGTTTCGATCACCGACATGGCCTGCAGGCGCGAAATAGCCTCGCGCACCACCGTGCGGCTCACGCCCAGTTGCGTCATGAGACTGCTTTCGGTCGGCAGCTTGTCGCCGGGTTTCAACGCGCGCGATCCAATCTGCTGGTTGATGAAGTCGACGACCTGCTCGGCCAGGTTGCGGTTGCGCGCGGGTATGGGCGCGGCGAGCGATGCGGCCATCGTCCCCTCCTTGTCGTTCGGTTTAGGGCTTCATTATACGTCGTCGGACAACTGGCGGTTTGTGGGATTTGGCGCGCCGGAAGCGTCGCGTATCAGCGGTTAGCGTGGGTAAGGCTTTGCACAGGCAGTCATCGGACAACCCGTTTGAACAAGCGCTCGACGGCAGTGTTCGTCGCTACCTGTCCTGACGATCCCATCGCGCTAAAAATTTGATTAGCCATCCGAATAAATTGCGACAATAAATCGCGTCACCTTCTCAACGCCCACGGCGTAAAACGAAAACAAACACTCGAACCGTTGTGTTAGCAAACATATCAATCGGCACCGCCGTACCCAGGTTTTTTGTACACCTTCGCGTGCATCGAATTCATTTTTCTTGATAATGTCGCTCAGAGGATGCGCGCCGGACTGCCGGAACATCGGCTGCCGAAGAGAACGAAATCTGCCCCACGCCGGACGACGCCTCAACTGATATCGAATCGCACCGCGTTTGTGTCGCCACAATCCGCAACGAGGGAATCATTGAGAACCCGCATCGTCCTCTTCATTGCCGCGCTCGTCCTGCCCTGGACGCCGCTGTTCGCGGCGCCGCCGGCCGAGCCCGCGCCCGACACGATGCAGGCGCGCGTGATGGGTTGCGCCGCCTGCCACGGCGCGCACGGCGAAGGCACCGACAACGATTACTTCCCGCGCCTCGCGGGCAAGCCGGCCGGTTATCTTTACAACCAGCTGATCGCGTTTCGTGACGGCGGCCGCAGCTATCCGCCGATGAACTATCTGCTCGCGTATCTCCCCGACGCGTACCTCAAGCAGATCGCGGAATTCTTCGCGCAGCAGCATCCGCCCTACCCGCCGCCCGCCACGCCGAAGGTCGACGCCGCGCTGCTCGCGCTCGGCAAGTCGCTCGTCGTCAACGGCGCGCCGAACCGCAACGTGCCCGCGTGCGCCGCCTGTCACGGCGCCGGGCTAACCGGTATGGAACCGGCGATTCCGGGCCTCGTCGGCCTGCATGCGGATTACATCAGCGCGCAACTGGGTGCGTTCCGCTACGGCACGCGCCGCGCCGCGAGCCCCGACTGCATGCACGATATCGCCTCGCATCTCGCCGAGCGCGACATCACGGCTATCGCCGCCTGGCTGGCCGCGCAGCCGGCGCCCGCCGATCCGAAGCCCGCGCCGCCCGCGCCCCTGCCGCTCGCCTGCGGCAGCGTCCCTCACTAGCCGAGGCCTCGACGTGCGCAAACATCGAATCCTCACTACGCTGCGTTCC
>NZ_JAAGPN010000403.1:0-5161 GCF_017104805.1 Paraburkholderia sp. Ac-20347
CGCGCTGCAGGACACCGGTTTCGCGCCGCGCGAAGCCGCCGCGCCGCCCTCCGATGCGCCGCTCGACGCGCTGCCGGTCGCCGGCGCGCTCGGCTACGTGGCGGCGAGCGCGAGTCCGCTCGTCACCTGTCCGCTCGAAGATCTGCTCGGTCTCGTCGATCAGCCGAATCTGCCGGGCTCGATCGACGAGCATCCGAACTGGCGTCAGCGCCTGCCCTTGCCCGTCGATACGCTTTACGCCGACGCCGCCGTCGCGCAACGCGTGAGCACCATCGTGCGCGCGCGTGAAACGGCGCCAGCATCCACGCATGAATCCGCGGATTCATCGCCAGACGCATCGCAAAACGCTTCAACCGACACCCTCAGCGCCACGCCCTCCGGTCCGCCCACGCCATGACACTTCCCCGCGCGACGCTGCGCCTGCAGCTTCATCACGGCTTCACCTTCGACGACGCGCTCGCGCAGCTCGACTACGTCGCCGCGCTCGGCGTGAGCCATCTCTATCTGTCACCGGTCACGACCGCGCAGCCCGGCTCGATGCACGGCTACGACACGGTCGACTATCAGGCGGTGAGCGCGGAGCTCGGCGGCGAAGCGGCGCTGCGTCGTCTCGCGGAGGCAGTGCACGCGCGCGGCATGGGCCTGATCGTCGATTTCGTGCCGAACCACATGGGCGTGGGCGGCGCGCACAACGCGTGGTGGCTCGACATCCTCGAATGGGGGCGGCACAGCGCCTACGCGCGGCATTTCGATGTGGACTGGCACTCGCCCGACCCCGCGCTGCGCGGCAAGGTGCTGATGCCGTTTCTCGGCGCGCAGTACGGCGAGGAACTGGCAGCGGGCCGCATCGAACTGAAATTCGACGCGGCCAACGCGCGCTTTTACGTGCAGTACGGCCCGCACGTCTGCCCGATCTGCCCGACCGATTACGCCGCGATCCTGCAATCGGCGGATCGCGCCGATCTCGCCACGCTCGCCAACGCGTTCCAGGGTTTGACCACGCAGCCCGAAGATCAAACGCGTGCGAGCGCCGCGCGCGACGCGCTGCGCGCGTTCGTCGAACGCGAAGGCACCGACCCGATCGAATTTGCTCTGGAATCCTATGCAAGCGCCGATCCGGTGCCGCGCGACAAGCTGCATCGGCTGCTGGAGCGCCAGCACTTTCGCCTCGCGTGGTGGCGCACCGCCACCGACGAAGTGAACTGGCGGCGCTTTTTCGACGTGACCGCGCTCGCGGGCGTGCGCGTCGAGCGGCACGACGTGTTCGAAGCCGTGCACAAGCTCGTGTTCCGTCTGTACGCGGACGGCGTGATCGACGGCCTGCGCATCGATCATATCGACGGGCTCGCCGATCCGCGCGAGTATTGCGAGCGGCTGCGCCAGCGGCTTGCGTCGTTGCGCGCGACGGTGCCGTATATCGTCGTCGAGAAAATTCTCGCGCGCGGCGAGGCGCTGCGCGAAGACTGGCCCGTGCAAGGCACGACCGGTTACGACTTCATGAACGACATGGGCGCGCTGTTGCACGATCCGGCGGGCGCCGCGCCGCTCGCCGAGACCTGGGCCGCGATCTCGGGCGACGACGCGCCGTTCGCGCGCGTGGCGCTCGACGCGCGCCGCGAAGTCCTGGCCGCGTATCTCGCCGCCGAACTCGATCACGCGGCGCGTGCGCTGCATCGCATCGCGCGCGAGCAGCCGGGCACGCGCGACTTCACGTATGCCACCGTGCATCGCGTCGCCGCGCAGCTAGCGATGCACTTTCCCGTGTACCGCATCTATCCGGTCAACGGTTTGCGCGGCGCGACCGACAACCGCTATTTCAGCGTAGCGCTGGAGGCGGCGCGCGAGGCGCTGCCGCGCGCGAGCCGTCTCGCGCTCGATCAGGTCGACGCCTGGCTCGGCGCGCGCGCGCCCGATAGCGCGAATGGCAACGGCAACAAGCCTGCACGGCCCAACGGTCCCGGCGGCGCCAGCGGCTCCGCGCAGCAACACGCACCCGGCGCGAAAAACGCAGCACGCGGCGCGCAGAAAAACGCCGCGCAAAACAGCGCGCCCGCGCCGCTCAGTCATGCGCTGATCGCCCAGCGCACCGCGCTCGCGCTGTTCTCGCAACTGACCGCGCCGCTCGCGGCGAAGGCCACGGAGGACACCGCGCTGTATCGCTATGGACGGCTGCTTTCACGCAACGAAGTGGGCGCCGATCCCGACGACTTCGCGATGAGCGCCGCCGACTTCCACGCAGCCAATCATCAACGTCAGCGCCGCGTGCCCTACGCGCTGCTCGCCACGGCCACGCACGATCACAAGCGCGGCGAGGACGTGCGCGCGCGTCTCGCCGTACTCAGCGAAATCGCGCCGGAATGGAACGCGACCTTGCGCGCGTGGTCGACGCTCAATCAGCCGCAGCGACGCAACGACGCCGCGCCGCCAGCGCAATGGTCGCCCGGTCCTACGGCGGAAGCGATGCTGTATCAGACGCTGGTCGGCTGCTGGCCGCCCGATCTCGATCCCGGCGACGAAGCGGGCGTGCGCGCGCTCGCCGAACGCGTCGCGCAATGGCAGTTGAAAGCGCTACGCGAAGCGAAGCTGCGCACCAACTGGCTCGTGCCCGACGAAGCCTATGAATCGGACTGCCAGGCATTTTTATTCGATATTCTCGCGCCGCAGCGTCGCGAAGGTTTTCTGCATGCGCTCGCGGCGTTCGTCGCGCGCGTCGCGCCGGCCGGGGCCGTGAACACGCTCTTGCAGACGGTGCTGCGGCTCACGTCGCCGGGCGTGCCCGATCTGTATCAGGGCACCGAGTTCTGGGACTTCAGTCTCGTCGATCCCGACAATCGGCGGCCCGTCGATTACGCGCAGCGCGCCGCGGCGCTCGACCACGAAGCGCCCGCCACGAAGCTCGCGCAATGGCGCGACGCGCATGTGAAGCAGGCGACGATCCAGCGCGTGCTCGCGCTGCGCGCTCGCGCGCCGGGATTGCTGCGGGAAGCGGATTATGTGCCGCTGGAAGTGCGCGGCGCGCTGGCTGCGCATGCGATTGCGTTCGCGCGCCGCCACGGCGATGCGTGGGCCGTCGTGATCGGCACGCGCCACGCGGCGGCGCTGCTCGACAGCGACACGCCGCGCGTCGCGCCCGAACGCTGGGAAGATACGGCCGTGGTGCTGCCGAAAACCTGCACGGCCACGGCGCTGCACGGCTGGCTCAGCGACGCGAGCCACACCATCACGCACGATACGCAGGAATCCGTGCTGTATCTGCGCGACGCGCTCGCCGCGTTGCCAGTCGCCGTGCTGTCGAATCTTTCCCGCGAAGACGCCTGACGACGCGCTTAACCGCCCTCGTCTTCGAGATCCTTCGGATACACGCGCACGAGCACGATGCGCGGCCCCTTCATTTTCTTCACGACGATATCGAAGCGATCGAACGACACGCGCTGACCTTCGGTCGGCAGATCGTTGAGCGCGTGAATCACGAGGCCGCCCACCGATTCGGCGCGGCCTTCGTCGATATCGATGCCGAGCGCCTGTTCGAGCGACACCACCGGCAGGCTGCCGCGGCCCATCAGCGTGCCGTCGTCCATGCGGGTCCAGTCGGTATCGGCCTGATGGAATTCGTCGTGGATCTGGCCCACCAGCGCGCCCAGCAGATTGTCGAGCGTGAGGAAGCCGTTCGGCCGCTGGCCCTTGCGGCCCACCAGCGCGAAATGCGGCGCGCCCTTGCGAAAGCGGCGGAATAGCGCGAGCGCGGGCGTTTCGGGCTTCACGTACTGCACGGGGCGCACGAACTTGCCGAGGTCGTCGAGCGCGTGACCGGCCTCGCGCGCGAGCAGCAGATCCTTCAGGTGAATCAGGCCGACGACTTCTTCGCCGCTGCCGTCCTCGAACAGCGGATAGCGGCTGAAGCGATGGCGCGCCACGATCTGCATGTTGTCCTTGAGCGGCACGTCGCGGCGCAAGCCCACCATTTCGTGCGTCGGACGCATGAGGTCGGAAACCGTGAGACGCGAGAAGTCGAGCGAATGCGCGAGCGCGTTCCACTCGTCGGCGCTCCAGTTGTTCGCGGCCTGCGCGAGCGACGCCTGCGAGCGGCGCGGCGAGCGCATCTGGGCTTGCCCCGGCGCCCCTTCGCGTCCGTTCGCGTGACCGTTCTGTCCATTCGCGTGACCGTTTTCATGGCCGTTCGCGTGACCATTCACGTGACCATTCGCGTGCGCGTCGGCTTCGGCTTGCGCGGCGGTGCGGCGGCTGCGCAGGATCAGCTTGAGTTCGTCGGTCGAATAGTGCGCTTCGGTGTCGTGTTCCGACGACAGGCCCGCGAGGCGCAGCACGGCGCTTGCGCTCGAATTGAGCGCCCAGATCGCCGGATACATCGTCCAGTAGAAGCCGTAGAGCGGCGTGGCGCACCACAGCGAGATCTTTTCCGCCTGGCGGATGGCGAGCGACTTCGGCGCCAGCTCGCCCACCACGATGTGCAGGAACGAGATCACCGTGAAGGCGAACACCAGCGAGATGCCGTGAATCAGTTCGGGCGAGCGGATGCCGACGATGTCGAACACCGGCTCCAGCAGCTGCGCGAACGCGGGCTCGCCGATCCAGCCGAGGCCGAGCGAGGCGAGCGTGATGCCGAGCTGGCACGCGGACAGATAGGCGTCGAGCTGGCCGTGGACCTTGGCGAGCAGCCGGCCGCGCATGCCGTATTGCGTCGCGAGGGACTGCACGCGCGTGGCGCGCAGCTTGACCAGACCGAATTCGGCCGCGACGAAGAAACCGTTGAGGGCAACGAGGAACAGCGCGCCGATCAGGGCGATAACCTGCATCAAGAGATAGGGCTCCGGAAAACGAAGCGATCAGTATAAGGTGTGCAAGCGGCCTGTAAGGCTAAGTCGGGCGTTTCGATCGCCGCGACGCCTGATGAAGTTGCGTCTGCTTGCGTCTGCTTGCGTCTGCTTGCGCGCGCTCGCGTGCCGTTGCCTGTGACGCAAAGCGGGCCGCCCAGGCGGCCCGCTTTGCGGATGTGCGGCTCAGGCAGACCGTTCAGCCGCCGGTCGCCGACACGTTGAGCGTGAGCGTGGCCGCCTCGCCCGCCACGAGCGGCTGCGCGTCGAAGCGGCCGCCATGCGCCTCGGCCACACGCTGGCACAGCGAGAGCACCCACGCGGCGCAA
>NZ_JAAGPN010000404.1:0-5165 GCF_017104805.1 Paraburkholderia sp. Ac-20347
CGGCGTCGGCGTGGGCGCTGCGTGGCGGCGCGCCGGCTTGTCCCGTGATCGAGCCCGACGTGCTGCAAACCCAGCTCACGACCGCTCAGCTCGCGCTCGAACAGGAGCGCGCGGCGCGGGCCGCGCTGCAGCAATCGGCGGACGCCGCCCAGGCGCAGGCGGCGAAAGCGCAGGCCGAACTGCTGTTTCTGCGCAGCCACGGCGCGGTTGCCGGTGCGAACGGCAACGCCGGTAATCGTGCCAACGCCAACGCCAACGCCAACGCCAACGCCAACGCCAACGCCAACGCCAACGCCAACGCCAACGCCAACGCCAACGCCAACGCCAACAGCGCCGCGCACTGAGCACTTGCGCCGGTTATCCGAGTTTCGTGCCGTGAGCCGAGCCACGGCATCTTTTCAGCAACACAAACGCAACGGTGGTGTTCATGTTCAACAAGAAGAAGCCCCAGCCGGGCATCCAGCAGACCAAACTCGCGACGCTGATCGCCGAGGATGTGCGCATCACCGGCGACCTCGAATTCGCCGACGGCCTGCGCCTCGACGGCCAGGTGAGCGGCAACGTCAGCGGCAAGACGGGCGTGCAGACGCTGCTCGTGCTCAGCGAGCGCAGCGCGGTGCACGGCAACGTGCATGGCTACGACATCGTCGTCAACGGACGCATCGTCGGCGACGTCATCGCGGATCACTTCATCGAGCTGCAGGCGAATGCGCAAGTGATCGGCAATATCGACTACCAGCAGTTGCAGATGGATTGCGGCGCGAGCGTGGACGGCAAGCTCACGAGGCGCGATCCCGCCGATACCCGGAACCTGCTGCTCGACGCGCCGGTTCTCGACGTGGAAGTGCACGACGAGCCGCGCCGCTAGATTGACGGCGCGCGGGCGGGCGATCTCGGTTACACTTCACGCCATGTCACGTCAGCCGAATACCTTCGCCCAGCCCATCGCCGCCGCTACGCGCGCGGTGTCGGCGCGCGCGCAGGCCGCGTCGGTCAGCGTGAAAGCCAAAGCCAAAAAACAGCCGCTCATCTGACCGGAGCTTGCTGTTCCGTCGGATGTTGCGATGGAACAGCTTGCCGCCCCCTCCTTTCTCCAGGCCAGCCCGACTTCCCCGCACCGCTCGACGGACCTTCCACTCGGTCGCGTTCAAGGGAAAGTCATGTCTTCGTTTTCGGGTATCTGGATTCCGCTCGTCACGCCGTTCAACCAGGGAGCGGTCGATCACGAGGCGCTCGCCGCGCTGGTGCGCCACTACGCGCAGGCCGGTGTGGCGGGCTTCGTCGCGCTCGGCACGACCGGCGAGCCCGCCGCGCTCGACGATCGCGAGCAGGACGCCGTGCTCGCGACGGTGCTGGCCGCCGCCGGGACGCTGCCGGTCGTGGCGGGCGTGAGCGGCAATCACACGGCGTCGGTGCGCGAGCGCATCGAGGCGCTCAACGACGCGCCCATCGCGGGCGTGCTCGCGGCGGCGCCGTACTACATTCGGCCGTCGCAGGCGGGGGTGATCGGCCATTTCGCAGCGCTCGCCGACGCGAGCCGCAAGCCCGTGATCCTCTATGACATTCCCGCGCGCACCGGCGTGCGCCTCGAACTCGCGACGCTGCTGGAGCTGGCGGGGCACGAGCGCATCGTCGCGGTGAAGGATTGCGGCGGGGCGCTCGACAAGACGCTCGCGCTGATTCTCGACGGCCGCCTGCAGGTGCTTTGCGGCGAGGACATCGAGATGTTCGGCGCGCTCTGTGCGGGAGCGAGCGGGGCGATCGCGGCGTCGGCGCATCTGCTGCCGGCGCGTTTCGTGGCGATGGCGCAGGCCGTGCGCGAAGAACGTCTCGGCGATGCACGCGCGCTCTGGCACGGCCTCGTGCCGCTCGTGCGGGCGGCGTTCGCGGAACCGAATCCGGGGCCGGTGAAGGCCGCGCTCGCGCAACGCGGCTTGATCCGCAACGAACTGCGCGCGCCGATGACGGTCGTCAGCGCGGAACTGGAAGCAATGTTGGGAAGGATGGTGGCGTAACGCGTCGGCGGCTGGCGCGTCGCGCGATGTGTTTGCGTTTATGTGTGCGTTCGTGGAACGCAGGCGCAACGAAAAGCGGCGCGCCCCGGCTGGCGGGACGCGCGGTTTCGTCGGCTGCATCAGCTCACCGCGCGAGCGCTTGCGCGGCTGCTGCGTGCGCGTCGGCGCGTGCGCGGACGCTCTGCATCGACAGGTTCGCCGTTGAGCAGAATGCGGCGGCCCGGCACGTGTTCGGCAACCAGGCGCGCGATTTCGAATGCCGAGCTTTCCGCCGGCACGACCTGGCGGCGCGCGCCGTCGTCGAGCGGCGTGGTCCACTCGACGAGCCGGTAAGCGCGGCCCCAGGGATGTTGCAGCGGCGTGGAGACGCGGCAAGAGGCGACGCGTCCGGGCGAGCCGTCGCGCAGCAGGGATTGCAGGTGCATCAGCACGTCGTCGTCTTCAACCATGACTTCGCTCCTCCTCGGCTTGCCGCATAAAAAAACGCCGCCGATGTTCCGGCGGCTCAACAGGGGTGAGCATATGGTTACAGCGAAGAATTAAACGAACCTTAAGAGTGAACGCGGAATAAGGGCTGAGGGTCGGCGCGTAATAAAACGCGGTGCGAATGCGGCGGTGTAAAAACGGTGTGCGAGCGAATACGCGCGGCGCCGCTTAAAAAGCGGTACCCGCGCGTACTTTTTCGGCGATGGCGGAAGGGGAAACGGAGTGCGGTTGACGTCGGTGATCAGCCCGGCTTTGCGCTGTTTTGCCGCAGGGTCGCGCGGACCTTGCGCGCGGCGAAGAGCGGAAGGTAGTCCTGAATGCGAGCGTCGATGCGGTATTGGGCGAGCGCGTCGGCGTAAATGCGCGCGACGGTTTCCTCGGGCGTGTGGGTTTCCTCGGCAATGCTATGAACGATTTGCTCGGCGTCCACTTGGGGCATGACGAATCTCCGATCGGCGGTTGCGGTGGGATGGGCAGACAGGATTCGAATTCAAGGACAGTCTCGCGCGCGATGCCAATTGAAACGCGCTATCGGCGGCGACGTGCTTCGAATGGGGCGTGCGCTTAGTTCAGTTTTATCGTCAGTGTTATCGCGCGATGTTAATCGCCGATGAAAAAGCCCCGGAAAGGCGGCGTGCCTTTGCCGGGGCTTTTTTCATGCGCCATTTCTGTGCGCGCCTGTGCGCGCTAAAAATTCATTCAAGCAACGTTATCGAGCGACGGATAGTCCGTGTAGCCCGTTTCGCCGCGCGCATAGAACGTGGACGGCACCGGCGCATTGAGCGGCGCATTCGTCGCGAAGCGGCGCGGCAGGTCCGGATTGGCGATGAAGAGCTGCCCCCACGCGATGGCGTCGGCCTCGCCCGCCGCGAGCACCTGTTGCGCCGATTCCAGCGTGAACTTCTCGTTCGCAATGAAGGGGCCGCCGAATTCGGCCTTCAGTTGCGGGCCGAGGCGGTTGTCGCCCAGCGATTCGCGGGCGAACAGGAACGCGAGCTTGCGCTTGCCCAACTCACGCGCGACGTAGCCGAAGGTGGCGGCCGGGTTCGAATCGCCCATCGTGTGGGCGTCGCCGCGCGGCGCGATGTGCATGCCTACGCGGTCGGCACCCCAGATTTCGATGCACGCGTCGGTGACTTCGAGCAGCAGGCGCGCGCGGTTCTCGATCGGGCCGCCGTAGGCGTCGGTGCGCTGGTTGGTGCTGTCCTGCAGGAACTGGTCGAGCAGATAGCCGTTCGCGCCGTGAATCTCGACGCCGTCGAAGCCCGCGGCCTTCGCGTTGATCGCGCCCTGGCGGAACGCGGCGACCACGCCGGGGATCTCGTCGATGCCGAGTGCGCGCGGCGTCACGAACGGACGCGGCGGGCGCACGAGGCTCACGTTGCCCTGTGCGGCGATGGCGCTGGGCGCGACGGGGAGTGCGCCGTCGAGGAACATCGGATCGGAGATACGGCCGACGTGCCACAGTTGCAGGAAGATGCGCCCGCCCGCGGCGTGCACGGCCTCGGTCACGATCTTCCAGCCCTCGACCTGCTCCTGCGACCAGATGCCGGGCGTTTCGGCGTAACCGACGCCCTGCGGCGTCACCGAGGTCGCCTCGCTGATGATGAGGCCCGCCGAGGCGCGCTCGGCGTAGTATTTCGCCATCAATGCGTTCGGCAGCCGCACGTCGTCGGCGCGAGCGCGCGTGAGCGGCGCCATGATGATGCGGTTGGGCAGAGTGAGATCGCCGATCTGGATGGGGTCGAAAAGCGTTGCCATAGGTTCACCTCGTACCGCGAGCCAAAAGGCTGTGCGGATTAGCGGAAATATCGGAAATGAAGCAGACGATTGCGCTGATGCGCCGTCACAACTGCTGGCTCATGTGGGCGAGGAACGCCTCGATGACCGGCTCGTTGCGCTTGAAGAACACCCATTGGCCGACTTTCTTCGACGTCACGAGGCCGGCCTTCTGGAGCGCGGCCAGATGCGCCGAGACGGTCGACTGCGAGAGCGCGCAGTGCGCGTCGATCTTGCCCGCGCAGACGCCGTGGTCGAGCGGAAGCTCCTGATCGGCGAAATGCACGTGCGGCTCGCGCAGGCACGCGAGAATCTCGCGGCGTACGGGATTGGCCAGCGCCTTGTAGATGGCGTCGAGATCGAGCTGCGGGGTCGGTTGAGTTTTCTTCATGGAAATTGCATCGTCACTATGCGAATCTTATATCGCATTTATACGATATGGGTGAAGCCATCGTTTGCAATAGGGAGGCGGACTTTTCTTTTTTGCGGGGAGCGGTGTGCGAGGAATGGGTGCGGGCAAGCGCAGATCGTGCGGGTCGGTTGGGCTGCGCGCGTGGCGCGCTTCGAGGTTCACGAGAAGGGTATTTTCCGGCCCGAAAACTTTTTTCGCAAAAGCGCTTGACGACATCCGGAATGACCCGCATAATTCGCCTCCTTCGCTGATCGCTGCGAACGAAACGAAGCGATTGAGACGAAATTGTTCTTTAAAAATTTACAGCCGATAAGTGTGGGCGCTTGATAGGTGATGCGACCTGACGGGTTCTTCGGAGCCGGTCAGGAGAAGCAAAAGTATCAAGAGTCTCACACTAAAGTAAGTCAGGTTTTTGAAGTAATTCAATTACCTGTCAGCTTTGAGTGAGCGACCGGTTCTTAACTGAACCGAAA
>NZ_JAAGPN010000405.1:0-5136 GCF_017104805.1 Paraburkholderia sp. Ac-20347
GCCCGCCGCCGCGCCGCCGAGCGCGGCGCCCGTGTTGACGCCGCTCGAACCGTGCGCGTTGGTGAGATCGGCGTCCGAGACGAGCTGGGCGATGGCGGGATCGAAACTGTTCTTCGGGAACGTGGTGGCGCGTACCGCGACCGGGTCCTGGCTCTTCGGCACCGCGTCGAACGCGCTGCGCGGCGTGATGTTGCGCTCGACGATGATGTCGCCGGGATTGGTCACCTGCTGTGCGCCGGCGGCCGTCGCGAGCAGCGCGGCGCAGGCTGCGCACAGCGCTGCGGCGATCCGCGGGCGACACGCGCCCTTGACGGGCGCCGTAAGGCGTTCGTTCATGTTGGTCTCCGTCTCCGCGCGGGGCGACTTCCTGTCCGCGCCGCTCCCGTTCCGCGCCGCGAACGGCGCGGGAATGTTCTCGATGACTGCGTCTGGTTCTGCGTGTGATCGTGTGCCGCTTATCGGCGGAAGTAGCTGGCGATATTCCCCTGGGCCGCCTGGCTGCTATCCACTGGAATCGGTATCGGCGTGGGCGGGGCGATTTCGTCCCACAGCGTCACGCTGGCGCCGCGCATCAGTTGCGGCGTGGCGGCGACCATCACCATGCCCACCGCGCCGCCGCGCTGACGCGAGAGGGTCTGGTCGTCGAGCATGCCGACGCCCGCGAGGATGCCGTTGTCGCTGTCGTTGCTGCTGCGCTCGCCGGCCTGGCCCGGATCGGCGGCAAGCGGTGCGTTGCCGTTCGGGTTCTGGCCGGCGTTCGGGTCTTGCGCCGGGCTCTGGCCGTTGTCGACGGTCAGCGGATCGGCCTTGAGCGTGGCGGGCACGATGGCCGCGTCGTTCATGCCGATGGTGTTAGTGTTGTCGGTTGTTGCAGGAACGACATCCGTGTTCGCGGCGCTCACGGCTTGCGCGGCGTGCGAGACGGTTGCGTCCGCACCGGCTGCGTCGGTGGCGCTCTGGGCGCGCGCGGCCGGCGAGAGGGCGAACAGCGGGACGAGCAATACGGCGGGAATCAGCACGGCCGCGAGGGCGGAACCGTAGCTCATTACACTGCGCCGGACGTTCGGTTGATTGGGTCGCATGGCGTATCTCCTGGTGCGAGTCATTTAGCGAAAGCTGTGCCATGTCTCGCAATCCATTGATACGCCGGGGGTCCTGTTATTTTCTGCGGATTTTGAATTGCGGATTTTCGCGAAAATGTTTCAGCGCTGAAACGTCACACGCTTTAAACCCCGCAAAACCCACTTCGAGTTTCAACGGAGAACGTTTGCGAGGCGCTTTTCCGAATTACGTGTTACGGGTAACGTGTTACGTAATGGCGGCGTTCTGGGAACATCTTTTGCGGCATGTATGCGAATAATTTTCTTCTTATGTATCAAGGCTAAGGGGCTGCAAGCGGCCTGGAAGCATTTCCATCGAACCCTTATCCATTCACGTCGCATAAATTCTGTTCAACTCCCTAGCGCATATAGTAAGCTTCAGAAAAACGCGTAATGCCGATAACTAAAGCCCACACGTGGGCACGTTGACACACACGCCGCAGCTCGGGGATTCAACGTCAGCAAAAAACCCTGGCTTTCGCCTTCATCTGATCACCCGGCGGAGCGCGGTTTTTGCTGCGTGTCTGTACATCAGGTGCGTGCCGTCATTCCGCAACGATGTGTTGGCAAGAGGATCTGAATAATGGAATCCGCAACGCGGCAATTGGTTTACGTGACGCGCAATCCGAACGAGGCGCTGAACGAGCGGTTCCACGAGCGTGGCTGGCAAGTGGAGATTGTCGGCAACGCGAGGGACGCGCGGCGGGCGCTGCGCGCGGGTCTGCCTGCGGGCGGCCTGCTGGATCTGTCGAGCCAGTTCCATCTGCATGAAATCGGCGCATTCGAGCCTTGCCTCACGCTGCCCCACGTGGGCTGGGTCGCCGCGACCACCACCGGCCAACTGCAGGACGCCAATCTGCGCCGCCTCGTGCGCGATTACTGTTTCGATTACGTAACGGTACCGTGGAGTGGCGATCGCATCGTCGATTCGGTCGGTCACGCCTATGGCATGGTCTCGCTGGTCGAGAACGCGTCGAACGACACCACGGGCGGCACCGAAGGCGAAATGGTCGGTTCGTGCGAGGCGATGCTCGCGCTGTTCCGCTCGATCCGCAAAGTCGCGATGACCGACGCGCCCGTGTTCATTTCGGGCGAATCCGGTACCGGCAAGGAACTCACGGCGGTGGCGATCCACGAGCGTTCGTCGCGCCGCAACGCACCGTTCATCCCCATCAATTGCGGCGCGATTCCGCCGCATCTGCTGCAGTCCGAGCTGTTCGGTTATGAGCGTGGCGCGTTCACGGGCGCGAGCCAGCGCAAGATCGGCCGCGTCGAAGCGGCCAATGGCGGCACGCTGTTTCTCGACGAAATTGGCGACCTGCCGATGGAAAGCCAGGCGAGCCTGCTGCGCTTCCTGCAGGAAGGCAAGATCGAGCGCCTCGGCGGCCATCAATCGCAGCCCGTCGATGTGCGCATCATCTCGGCCACGCACGTCGACATGCGCGCGGCGATGGTCGAAGGGCGTTTCCGTCAGGATCTGTATCACCGCCTGTGCGTGCTGCAGATCGACGAGCCGCCGCTGCGTGCGCGCGGCAAGGACATCGAGTTGCTCGCGCGTCACATGCTCGAACGTTTCAAGAAGGACGGCAGCCGCCGTCTGCGCGGTTTTTCGCCGGACGCCATCGCGGCGCTCCACAACTACAGCTGGCCCGGCAACGTGCGCGAGCTGATCAACCGCGTGCGGCGCGCCATCGTGATGTCGGAAGGGCGCGCGATCACGGCGCGCGATCTCGAACTGGGCGATTACGTGGAAGTGGTGCCGGTGTCGCTCGCGCAGGCGCGCGAGGCCGCCGAGCGTCAGGCCATCGAACTGGCGCTGCTGCGCCATCGCGGCCGTCTGGGCGATGCAGCCCAGGAACTCGGTATTTCGCGCGTGACGTTGTACCGGCTGCTGTGCGCGCACGGCATGCGTCACATGGAAAGCGATCCGCTGGCGCCGCATCCGGGCGGACTGGTTTCGGGGGGCGGGGCCGGTTGAACGGCCGCGCGTTCGAGGAGACCAGCACCAAGAGCCGTTCGACGGCCTCGACTCAATAGCGTTGTGCGTTGTGCAGTGTGTGTGTGGTGAAGTGATGAAGGGCCGGATTGGGCCCGGATGTCGATGTTGAAGCCAGAGGTGCATGCGGGCTTTGCGCGGGGGCGCAGACTCGCGTGGATGGGAGGGCGCGTAGTGCGCGCGCCGGCTCGTTCATGCCGGGGAGCGTCGGGTGCCGCGCGGATCGCCGCGCGCCGCCTGACGCGGCCGGTCATGGCGGCCGATGCGGTTCGGCGTCAGAGGCTGTTTGCCGCCTTCCTTGCAGCGTTTTTCTCCGTTTTTCTCCCGTTTCTTCCCCTTCGATACCGCCTTCGCGATGCGCCCGCGCGATCTGCACGTATCACTGCGCGCTCGACCGCTCCCGGCGGCGCCCGACAGGCGCCCAACAGGCCGCCGCCGCGCATGCTATAAAATCGCTGTTTTGAATCCGCACGGGCGCACCGCGCGTCCGCTCAGGGAATTCGCATGAAACAGTATCTCGAGCTCGTCCGCTCGATTCTCGACACCGGCACCTGGCAGGAAAATCGCACTGGCATCCGCACGATCAGCATGCCGGGCGCGATGCTGAAGTTCGATCTTCAGCAGGGCTTTCCCGCCGTGACCACGAAAAAGCTCGCGTTCAAGTCGGCCGTGGGCGAGCTGATCGGCTTCCTGCGCGCCTCGCGCAACGCCGCGGACTTCCGCGCGCTCGGCTGCAAGGTCTGGGACGCCAACGCGAACGACAACGCCCAGTGGCTCGCCAATCCGTACCGCCGCGGCACCGACGATCTCGGCGACGTCTACGGCGTGCAGTGGCGCCAATGGCCGGCCTACAAGGTGCTCGACGCCGAAGCCGTCGCCCAGATCGCCGACGCCCGCGCGCGCGGCTACACCGAAGTGACGGCGTTCGAAGAGGGCGGTCGCTCGAAAGTGCTGCTTTACAAGGCGATCGACCAGCTGCGCCAGTGTCTCGATACGATCGTGAACAACCCGGGCGATCGTCGGATTCTGTTTCATGGCTGGAACCCGGCCAAGCTCGACGAGATCGCGCTGCCCGCTTGTCACCTGCTTTATCAGTTCCTGCCGAACGCGCAGAAGCGCGAAATCTCGCTCTGCCTGTACATCCGCAGCAACGATGTGGGCCTCGGCACGCCGTTCAACCTGACCGAAGGCGCGGTGCTGCTGCATCTCGTCGGCCGTCTGACGGGCTATACGCCGCGCTGGTTCACGTATTTCATCGGCGATGCGCATATCTACGAGAACCAGCTCGACATGCTCAATGCGCAGCTCGAGCGCGAGCCGTACGAGAGCCCGCGTCTGGTGATCGCCGACCGCGTGCCCGAGTTCGCGAAGACCGGCGTCTACGAACCCGAGTGGCTGGAGAAGGTCGAGCCGGCCGACTTCTCGCTCGAAGGCTATCGCCACCACGCGCCGCTTACGGCGCCGATGGCCGTGTGACGTTCCTGTAACGCGATCGCGTCGGTTGCCTGCGAGGCAGGCCGTTCACGCCGATCACGCCGAAAAAAAAAGCCCGCGAAACGTTTTCGTTCGCGGGCTTTTTCGTTGCCGACTCGTTGCCGATGTAGCGAGCCGGGCGACGCCGATCAACCGTGACGATGATCGTCGTGATTGCCGCTCGCGTGCTCCTGCGGATGCGGAGCCGGTTGCGGACGCGGCGCTTCCTGATGCGGCTGCGGTTGCGGACGCGCTTCCGCGCGCGGCTGTGGCTCCTGACGCGGCTGCGCATGGAATTCCTGGCGCGGCTGCGCTTGCGGCTCCTGACGCGGCTGCGGGTGGAACTCCTGGCGGGCCTGCTGCTGCGGCTGTTGCTGCGGTTGTTGCTGCGCTTGCGGATGGAACTCCTGCCGCGGCTGGGCTTGCGGCTGCGGACGGCTTTCCTCACGGGCCTGTTGCGGCTGCGGCTGCGCTTGCGGACGGAGCTCGGCGCGCGGTTGCGCCTGCTCCGGACGCGCCTGCATCTGCGCGGGCTGCGGCACGCGTTGCGCCTGGCCCGCTGCGGCC
>NZ_JAAGPN010000406.1:0-233 GCF_017104805.1 Paraburkholderia sp. Ac-20347
TGTGAGGTGGGCGTGTGTATAATGTAGATAAGAAGGTACGATGATCGAGGTCGTAATGAACGGAGAAGCTCACACGGAGACAGGGTGCGAGGCAGAACGTGCGATAGAGCGCAGGGTAGAAGGACAAACAAGAACGAGGTCAAGTAAAAAGGAAATGTAGATCGTACTTAAGCGGCATGAATGAAGGTCACAATGAGACAGCGGCGCTGGTGATGGATAGTATTTTTTTTTTT
>NZ_JAAGPN010000407.1:0-4630 GCF_017104805.1 Paraburkholderia sp. Ac-20347
TCGAGCACGCCCAGATAGGTGATGAAGTCGCCGGCCTGCTGCGGAAACAGCGCGAGCGTCTGCGGCGGCTGCACGGCTTCGCCGCGTCCGAGCGAGGCGAACAGGCGCGCGAGCACGCCGCGCACGTCGAGATGGGGCAGCGCGGCGCGCACCGTGGCGGCGTCGGCGATGAAGGGCGCGGCGGCGTGGGAAAGCGGCGAAATTGTCGTACCGGACATGCTGGATTCCTTCGAAATCTCGCGGCGGCGCGAGGATGTGGGGACGGGAAGATGGCGGGAAAGTCGAGGTGGACTTTTTTGTCCATTCTAGACTTTATTTTGATTTTTCGTCTATATTCGTTCTGCGGACGCGACGTTTGCGCGGCACACTGCGCAGGTGCGCGCCGCCCGACCCATGAGACCAAGGATGACGACGATGAACACGAAGACGATTCGCTGCGCGCGCGCGGCGGGACTGGCCGGCCTGCTCGCCGCGGCGCTCGGCACGACCGCGCTGAGCTCGGGCGTGGCGCACGCGCAGGATCCGCAGACGCTGCGTTTCGGCGTGGAGGCGTCGTATCCGCCGTTCGAGAGCAAGGCGCCGTCGGGCCAGTTGCAGGGCTTCGACATCGACATCGGCAATGCCGTGTGCCAGCGCATGCAGGTGAAGTGCGTGTGGGTCGAGAACAGCTTCGACGGCCTGATCGCGGCGCTGGAGGCGCGCAAGTTCGACGTCATCAATTCGGCGATGAACATCACGGACAAGCGTCGTCAGCAGATCGACTTCACGCCGGCCGTCTACGTCATGCCGATCCAGATGGTCGCGAAGCGCGGCTCCGGTTTGCAGCCCACGCCCGCGAGCCTCAAGGGCAAGCAGATCGGCGTGCTGCAAGGCTCGACGCAGGAAGATTACGTGCGCAAGCACTGGGCGCCGCAGGGCGTGTCGATCGTCACGTACGAGAATCAGGACCAGATTTTCGCGGATCTCGCGGCGGGCCGTCTGGACGGCGCGGTCCAGGAAGTGCAGACTGCCACCGACGGTTTCCTCTCGAAGCCGCAAGGCAAGGACTACGATTTCGCGGGCGCGCCGCTCAAGGACCCGGCCACGCTGGGCGAGGGCACGGGCTTCGGTCTGCGCAAGAACGACGCGGCGCTCAAGGCCAAGGTGGTGGCGGCGCTCGATTCGCTGCGCAAGGACGGCACGCTCACGAAGCTGTCGATGAAGTATTTTGGCCGCGACATCGTCGCGAAGTAATTTTGAACGATACGGACTCCAGAGGAATCGCATGAGCAAGAGCGCGATCGTGCTCGGCGCGGGCATCGTCGGCGTGAGCGTGGCGCTGCATTTGCAGCAGCGCGGCGTGCGCGTGGCGCTGGTCGACCGGCGCGCGCCCGGCGAGGAAACGAGCCACGGCAACGCGGGGCTGATCGAGGCGTCGTCGGTGGTGCCGTATGGTTTTCCGCGCGACTGGCGCACGCTGCTGCGTCTCGTGCGCAACGACTCGACGGTGCTGCGCTACGACCTGCGCTCGATGCCCGCTTACGCGCGCTGGCTCGCGACCTTCTGGCGCGAGTCGTCGCCGGCGCGGCTGGCGGGCGCGGCGCGCGACATGCTGCCGCTGATCGAGCGCAGCGTCGCGGAGCACGAAGCCTTCGTCGCGCGCACCGATCTGCGCGCGCTCGTGCGGCCGATCGGCTGGCTGGAGGCGTATCGCTCGGCGGAGGCGTTCGAGCGCGAACGCGCGGCCGCGCAGCATGTGGCCGCCGATCATGATCTGCACATCGAGACCTTCGACGCGGCCGGTTTGCGCGCGGCGGAGCCGTCGCTGGCGGCGGGTTATGCGGGCGCGATTCATTGGATCGATCCGGCCAGCGTCGCCGATCCGGGCGCGCTGGTGAAGGGCTACGCCGCGCTGTTCGAGCGCGAGGGCGGCGTGATCGTAAAGGGCGACGCGCGCACGTTGCGTGCGCAGGGCGGCGGCTGGTCCGTGCAGACCGACGACGGTCCGCTCGACGCGCAGCTCGCCGTGGTGGCGATGGGGCCGTGGTCCGACATGGTGACCGCGCCGCTCGGTTATCGCGTACCGCTGATGGCCAAGCGCGGCTATCACATGCACTACGCGAGCGAGGCGCGCGCGCCGCTCACGCGGCCCGTGGTCGATGCCGAAGGCGGTTATGTGGTCGCCCCGATGCAGCGCGGGCTGCGTCTCACGACCGGCGTCGAACTCGCCACGCGCGAGCGTCCGCCGAATTACGCGCAACTCGACGACGCCGAACGCAACGCACGGCCCGTGTTCGGGCTGGGCCAACGTCTGGACGATACGCCGTGGATGGGCATGCGTCCGTGCACGCCCGACATGCGCCCGCTGCTCGGTCCCGCGCCGCGTCACGCGGGTCTGTGGTTCGCGTTCGGCCACAACCATCATGGCCTGACGCTCGGGCCGGTGTCGGGACGTCTGCTCGCGGAACAGATCATGGGCGAGACAACGTTTACGGATCCCGCGCCGTATTCGCCGGCACGTTTCGCGTAATCGCGGCAGTGATTAGTGCGCGCCGGCCGCGCCGCCTCCGCCGCCGCCTTTCGTCGATTTCGTGATCCAGATGAGCGGAATGATCGCGAGAAAAATAATCGCCGAGATATAGAAAATATCGTTCAGCCCCATCATCGCGGCCTGGGTCGTCAACTGAAAATCGAATAATGCGCGCGCCGACGGCTCGCTCAGATGCAGCACCTGCTGCGTCTGCTCAATCGATTGCCGGAACAGCGGATTGTCGATGCTCGCCTGCTCGGTGAGCCGCTCGTGATGCAGGATCGTGCGGTTATTCCAGGCGTTCGTCGAAATCGACGTGCCCACCGCGCCGCAAAACACGCGCACGAAATTCGACAGACCCGCCGCCGCCGGAATGCGCTGCGGCGGCTGCCCCGCGAGAATGATCGCCGTGAGCGGCACGAAGAACAGCGCCATCGGCACGCCTTGCAGCAGCGTCGGCAAGACGAGATGGAACGTGTCGATCTCGACCACGTAACGCGAGCGCATGAAGAACACCACCGCGAACAGCACGAACGCCGATGTGGCGATCACGCGCGCATCCGAGCGCGGCAAGATACGGCCCACGACCGGCGAGAGCAACATCGCGAATATGCCGAGCGGCGCGGTCACGAGACCCGCATCGACGGAACGGTAATTCAGATACTCCTGCATCCATTGCGGCAAGAGCACGAGATTGCCGAAAAACACGCCGTACGCCACCGAAATCGCCACGGTGCCGCCGAGAAAATTACGTTGTCCGAATAATCGTAAATCGACGATCGGATGCTCCTCGGTCAATTCCCAGACGAGAAAGAACGCAAAGCTGATGAGCGCGACGATACCCAGCCCGACGATCACCGGCGAGGAAAACCAGTCGAGATCCTTGCCCTTGTCGAGCAGGATCTGCAGCGAGGCGACCCATGCGATCAACAGGCCGAGACCCACTATATCGATGGGCGGCTTGCGCGTGGCCGACTCGCGCTGCCGGTAGATCGACCACGTGATCGAGGCCGCGAACAGGCCGACCGGAATGTTGATGTAGAAGATCCACGACCAGTTGTAGCTGTCGGTGATCCAGCCGCCGAGCGCGGGGCCCGCGATCGGGCCGACCGTGGTCGTCATCGCCCAGAAGGCGAGCGCGGTGGCGGATTTGTCGCGTGGCCATGAACCGAGCAGGATGGCCTGCGAGAGCGGAATCAGCGGACCAGCCACGGCGCCTTGCAGCACGCGCGCGACGAGCAGGAAGGGCAGCGTCGGCGCGATGCCGCAGAGCCACGAGGCGAGCACGAACGACAGAATCGACGCGACGAACAGGCGGATCTGGCCGAAGCGCTGCGTGAGCCAGCCGGTCAGCGGAATCGAGACCGCGTTGGCCGCCGCGAACACGGTGATGACCCACGTGCCTTCGTCGACGGACACGCCGAGGTCGCCGGAAATCGTCGGAATGGCGACGTTGGCGATCGAGGTGTCGAGCACGTTCATGAACGTGGCCAGCGCGACCGCGACGGTCGCGAGGATCAGCTTGCCGCCCTCTAGCGGCGGCGGGGGCGCGGGCGGCGCGCCCGGCGTGGTTGAGGCGGCAGGCTGGTTCAAGCGTCTTCTCCGCGGATTCGGTTACGACTGGCTTTCGGCGTGCCGGCGTCTGACAGGCCGGATGTCGCGCAAGGATAACCGCAAACGCAATACCCATGCCGCGCAGGGATTTCGGGCGGCGTCCGCTTTCCTGGACAAAAACACACCGATACCCCGGTAAAACCCTGGTAGGCCGTTTTTTTGTTCACCTGCATCGTAAACGTATGTTGTCAACGACATACATTTATCGGAAGAGGGAACACAGTGACGGAGCAGGATCGCCCCGCGGCGGGCAGCACTTCGAACATCACGGCGCGCGCCATCGCGGCGGCGTACAAGGCGGGCGTGACCGATCCGGTCGAGGTCGCGCGCGAGTCGCTCGCGCGTGCATCGCGTGCGGGCGCGGCGTTCATCAGCGTCGATGAAGCGGGCGCGCTCGATGAGGCGCGGGCCTCGGCGGCGCGCTGGCGCGCGGGTGCGCCACTGTCGGCGTTCGACGGCGTGCCGCTTGCCTGGAAGGATCTGTTCGACGTCGCGGGCAGCGTGACG
>NZ_JAAGPN010000408.1:0-5083 GCF_017104805.1 Paraburkholderia sp. Ac-20347
GGAGCTGGACGCACCGAACGCGGGCTGCTGGGGCACGGCGCCCGCATAGCTCGCGGGCGGCGCGACGCGCAGCACCTGGCCGGGCAGCACCTGCGCATTCGGCGGCAACTGGTTCCAGCTCGCGAGGTCCTGCGGCCGCTGGCCGTAGGCGGCGGCGATGCGCGTGAGCGTATCGCCGGGATTGACGCGGTAATAACCGGCCGGGACGCCCGTGGTCGATGCGGTGGGCGCCGAACTCGGCTGGCCCTCCCACGGGGTGAGCGTACAGGCGCTGCAGACGAGCGTGAGCGCGGCCAGTGCCGCGTACGCGCCCGGGTTTCGCCGTTGTCGATTCATCTTGCTATACCTCGCTTGTTCCTCGCTACGTACGTCGGGGATACGTATATCTGGATGCGCGTGGGGCCGCCGGCGTTCGCCTGCGAGACCCTCCGCTGATTATGGCGAACGGCCCCCATTATATCTTTCCGGGCGCGCCACCCCTTTCAAGGCGCACGCCGCCCGGTTTTCAACCAGCATACGACGCCTGTCAGAACTACCCTACAGTTTGCAAAGACAAACACCACTCTACTGTTCGCCCCCTCGCCTATACTGCCTCAAGCTGCTCATCAGATAATCAGACGAAAGAGACGATGCGCCTCTCGCCGCGGCCCCACGTCCCGTGAGGATTTCGAGCATGAACAAAGCCACTTTCCTGTCCGTCCAGCTCAATGTCGAAGACGTCGCGGCGTCTCCGGGGCTGGTCGAATTGCTCAACAACCATCTCGTTTTTGCCGCCGACGTCGCCGAAGCCGCCGACGAACTGGTCCAGCACGCCAGCGTCGCCGGTCTCTCCGGCGACGCCGAACCGACCGTGCAGATTCCGGCCGTGGTGATCGAGCGTCTGCGCGACGCGCTCGAAACCCTGAGCGGCTACGACGAAACCTGGCTGTTCGCGCTAGAACCCGGCCGTGCGCTCTTCGACGACATCGCACGCCGCTCGCGCCTCTTGCACTGAGGCGCCGCAGGACCGCCCGGAGCGGACCGCGCCCGCCGGCGCGCGCCTGTCCCGTCTTGCCGACATGCCGCCGCCCTGGCCGCCCCGCGCGCGCCATGGAGGGGCGGTGTGATCTTCTGGGGGAAACGCCGTGAAATCATTCCTGAACCGCCGTCGCGCCGCCGAACCGGGCGGCCCGTCGCACCTCGTCGCGGTCGCACGCGAGAGTTCTTCCGCCGACCTCGCCCACAGCGCCGGGAGCGCTGACACCCGCCGCCCCGCCGACGAAACCGGCCCGCACCGCGAAGACGAAACCGCCCATCACCCGAACAGCGACCACGACCACGACAGCGCCGACACGCTCGATTACCACGCCGGCGCCGCAACCACGGCCCGCATGCCGACCCACACGGGCGGCACGCCGCGCCCGGTCTCGACCTTGCACGCGGTGCCCGCGATGCCCGCGCATCTGAGCGGCCGGCCGGTACAGATCGCCGATGGCGCGTCGTTCGAGGCGCTCGTCGCGACCCACGCGATGACCACGTTCCGCTCGTTTCGCAGCTTCGATTACACGGTGACGCTGCTCTTTCACGGCGAAACGCTCGGCTATTTCGTGGCGCTGCATCAGGACGGCACGCTCTGGCATGCGTTCCGGACCGCCGACATCGATTCGGCCGGCGCGGTGTTCCATCATCTGCAGGAGCAAGCGACGCGCCTCGCCGACGGCGAAACGCGCATGGCCCAGCTCAGCGCGCAAAACGTGCTGCTGGCGAGGCAAATCGAGGATTCGGAAGCGCAGGCCGAACGGCTGCGCGTGGATCTGCAACGGCACTCCGAGCAGGAGCACCGCGTGAGCGCGCGTCAGCATCAGGTGCGCAAGGACGTGGCGCAGATGGAGGCGCAACGCATCGCCGCGCAGGCGCAATTGAACAAGGCGCACCGCACGATCCACCAGTTGAGCGTGACGAGCAGCGAAGGCGTGCCGCATCTGCACGGACGCTGAGGCGGCGCGAGGCCGCCGGGCTTTTCACGTCGCGCGCAACCTGACGCGCCACGTAATGCGCCACGTAACGCGCCACTCAATGCGCGCGCCAAAAAGAAAAGCGCGGGCCGGTTCTGGACCGGGCCGCGCTGGACTGCTGCTACTGCGTACTGCACTTTCACTTCTACTGCTTGCTGCGGACTTCTGCTGCATACAGCGACTCCTGCTACTGCTCACTACGCACTGCAACTGCCAACTTCAACCTCTTTGCTAACTGCGGACTTCAACATCTACTGCTTACTGCGTGCTTCTACTACGTAAAGCGACCTCTACTGCGTACTGCGTACTGCGACTGCTTACTGCGACTTCGACTGCTTACTGCAACCTCTACTGCGTACTGCAACCTCTACTGCGCACTGCAACTTCAACTGCCTGCTACAACCTCTACTGCGTACTGCAACCTCTACTGCGTACTGCAACTTCAACTGCCTGCTGCAACCTCTACTGCGTACTGCACCTCTGTGTGCTTACTGCGACCTGCAACTTCTACTGCAACTGCGCACTGCAAACTGCAACCTCTTGCTGCTTACATCGACCTGCAACTGCTTACTGCCACTTCAATTGCCTGCTGCAACTACGTACTGCGGTACTGCACCTGCAACCTCTACTTCTACATCCACAACAAACAACAACTGCTCTCTGCTCGCAACTCACAACAACTTCGACTGCTTCACTGCCTGGATAGTGAGACCGCGCCGGGCGATCTCACCGATACTTCACGCCCAAACTTAGTGGCCGAAATACACGGCTTGCGACGGGGCGACATGCGCGGGCTGCACCGGGGCGCCCGACTGCGACGTGCCGACTGCCGGCGCGCCGTAACCGCTGGTTTCACCGTTCGCCAGTTTTTCCTGGTTCACGCGGGCCTGAGCGGCCTGGATGTTTTCGGGGTAATTCACATGATCGGCGGACGGGTTGTAACCGGCCTGCTCGAGTTCCACGAGTTCCGCGCGGACCTGTGCGCGGGTCAGACCTTGCTGGCTCGACTGGGCGAACGAGATCGCGGGGATGGCCAGTGCTGCTGCAACGACAACGGCGGGAATGAACTTGTTCATGATCTAACCTCCATCTGTTTTTTTGCGCTTTGGGCTCTGTTTTCCTCAGCGCTTGATGAAAGTCTAGGCCTTTCTTTGATCTAGGGAAAACCCTAATAACAAAAAACACCGTTGCAAAATCGTTAACAAAAAAGGGGAACCCGGCAGGTTCCCCTTTTATTCAGACAAAAGACCGCAAAAACTATCGGGCTGATAGCCCCTTAGTTCGCTGACGCAGCGCCCGCGCTGACAGGCGCGCGCAGCGGGCGATCAGGACCAGTCGGCGTGGAAGCTGCCCGGCTTGTCGATGCGCTCGAACGTGTGCGCGCCGAAGAAGTCGCGCTGCGCCTGCACCAGATTCGCGGGCACGCGCTCCGAGCGATACGCGTCGAAGTACGCGACCGCCGACGAGAACGCCGGCACCGGCACGCCGACCTTCACCGCTTCGACCACCACGTCGCGCAGCGCGGCCTGATAGTTGGCGGCGATATCGCTGAAATAGGGATCGAGCAGCAGGTTGTCGAGCTGCGCGTTCTTCGCATAGGCGTCGGTGATCTTCTGCAGGAAGCGCGCGCGGATAATGCAGCCCGCACGGAAGATCTTGGCGATCGTGCCGTATTGCAGATCCCACTTGTACTCGTCCGAGGCGGCGCGCAGCTGCGCGAAACCCTGCGCGTACGAGATCACCTTCGAGAAGTACAGCGCACGGCGCACCGACTCGATGAACGCCTTGCGGTCGCCCGCGAACGGCTTCGCGTCCGGGCCCGCGAGCACCTTGCTGGCCGCCACGCGCTGCGTCTTCAGCGACGAGAGCACGCGCGCGAACACGGCTTCCGTGATCAGCGGCAGCGGTGCGCCGAGATCGAGCGCGTTCTGGCTCGTCCACTTGCCGGTGCCCTTCTGCGCCGCGCGATCGAGGATCACGTCGACGAGATAATGGCCGGTTTCGTCGTCCTTCTTCTGGAAGATCTTCGAGGTGATTTCGATCAGGTAGCTGTCCAGCTCGCCCGCGTTCCACTCCGTGTAGACCTCGCCCAGTTCCTCGTTCGAGAGACCGAGCACCTGCTTGAGCACGGCGTAGCTTTCGGCGATCAGCTGCATGTCGCCGTATTCGATGCCGTTATGGACCATCTTCACGTAATGGCCCGCGCCGTCCGGACCCATGTAGGCCACGCACGGCTCGCCGTCCGCCGGCGCCTTCGCCGCGATTTCGGTGAGGATCGGTGCAACCAGATCGTAAGCGTCGCGCTGACCGCCCGGCATGATCGACGGACCCTTGAGCGCGCCTTCCTCGCCGCCCGACACACCCGTGCCGATGAAATGCAGGCCCGCCTTCGCGAGTTCCTGATTGCGGCGGATCGTGTCGGTGAAATGCGTGTTGCCGCCGTCGATCAGGATGTCGCCCTTCTCCAGCAGCGGCTTGAGCGCGGCGATGGTGGCGTCGGTCGGTTCGCCCGCCTTGACCATCAGCAGAATGCGGCGCGGCTTTTCGAGCGACTCCACGAACTCTTCGAGCGTGTAGGCCGGCACGAGTTTGCGCTCGGGGAATTCAGCGATCAGCTCATCGGTTTTCTCGCGGCTGCGGTTGAACACCGACACCGCATGGCCGCGGCTTTCGATGTTGAGCGCAAGATTGCGTCCCATCACGGCCAGACCCACCACGCCGATTGCCTGTTTGCTCATGTTGACTCTCCACTTCAATCAATTGGGGTGACGCGCGCGCGGCATCGCGCAGCACGTCGATCGTGCAAGCATAAGGGAAACGCCCGTGCGCTGCGCGATGGCGCGCACGGCATCCCGCCCGAGGGCCGCGATTATCGCCTACTCGCGGCCCGCCGCCGCCTGCCTGCGGAAAACGAGGCTGAAATTATTCGCCGGCATCGCCACCACGGCCTCGCAGACGAGCCCTTCGGCGGCCGCGAGCGCCTCGACTTCCTCCATGTCGCGCACGCCCCAGGACGGGTCGCGCGCACGCAGATCGGCGTCGAAGGCCGCGTTGCTCGGCGCCGTGTGCGCGCCGCCGCGCCGGTACGG
>NZ_JAAGPN010000409.1:0-5022 GCF_017104805.1 Paraburkholderia sp. Ac-20347
TGGACGCCCCGCCGCCGCGTCGCCACGCGGCGCGGCGCTCGCACGCGGCTCGAAGTGCCATTCGACCGGCACCCAGCCCAGCGACGACGGCAGCGAATCCGGCAGACTCAGCGCGAGCGGCGGATAGCTCGCGACCGCGTGCAGCTTCGGCAGCAGATGCGTGCGCGCGGCGTTGCGGAAGATCGCTTCCTGATCGGCCGGCAGCGCTCGGCCCGCTTCGCGCTCGACGAGCGCGGCGGCGGCGGACGGCGTCACCGACATCATCGTGGTCGACAGACGCTGCGGCGCAATCGTGTCGGCGATCGCGGGATAACGCTTGTCGAGCACGGCCAGCGTGTCGTCGACGAGACGCGCATCGGGCGAAAACACCACGTAGCCGTGCGCGAGCGCGAGCGTCACCGGGAAGTAGCGCGGCGCGGAAAGTTGCGCCGCGTAGGGCGAGCCCGCGCTTTGCGCCGTGCCCGAGCGTGCGCTCACGGCGCGCGTCCAGAGCGTGACGCCCGCGGACACGTCGCGCGATTGCACTGGCAAGCGGCGATAGCCCGCTTCGTTGCCGGCCTTCGCTTCATAAGCGCCGATCGCGTCGCCGAACACGCTCGCGAGCGCGCCCTTGAGCGCGGCGAGTTGCGTGGCGTCCTGCGTGGACTCCGGTTTGAGGCGCGCGACGAACACGGGCGCGACGAGCGTCGACTTCGCGTACCAGCACACGCCCGCCGGACCGGCGAACTGCTCGCGCAGGATCTTCGCTGCGCCCTGTTCGGCGTCGCCCAGTTTGCCGAGCAAATCGGCGGCGTCGTTCCAGTCGACCGGCAGGCTCGCGCACGCCGCGGCGTTCGCGGGCAAGGCGCGCCAGATATCGGCGCTATTCCAGTGCTGCGGCAGATGCGCGGGATCGATCAGCGCGGCCGTGCTCCATGCGCCATTGGTATCGGCATCGGCGTTGGCATCGCTCGCGGGCACGCTTTTGGCAGCCGCGTGCGACGCGGCGAAATCGAAGCGCAGCGCGTTGATGCCCGAGAAAAAGGCCTGATAACCAAACGAGAGATAGTTGACCGAGACGATCACGCGATGGCCGCTCACGTCGGCCGACGCGTCGTCGAGACGATAGGTGCGCAGCGCGTCCGCGCCGCCGTCGTCGAGCATCTGCGCCAGCGCTTTCGACCGTTCGCCGATGGCCTTGCCATCCGCGTCGAACAGCATGCCCGGCTCCGACATGACGATGAGCCGGTCGCCTTTCGCCGCGAACAGCAGCGTGTGGCCGACCGCGAGCTTGAGCGCGTAAACCGGGACATCGCCGGACAGCGTGCCCGCCTGGCTCAATTGCGTATCGCTCGCGGCGACATTGGCCATGGCCTGCATCAGCTTCGCAAGGCCATTACGGCGCATGGTCATCACCCAATAGCCGAGCCGGCCATCGGGCGAGCGCCACAGCAATACGCGCGACGGTTCGTCGAATACGCGCTTGATGAGTTCATCGCGCCAATCGAGATCGTGTTCGAACGCGAGACGGCGCACCGCGCCTTCGGCGGAAAGCCGCGTGGAATTCGATTCGTAGTAGTCGACGAAATCGCGTGTGAGCAGGCTATGCAGCAACGGCACGCGAATCATGTCGCGCGGCAGGCGGGAAAGCGCCACGCTGTCGACGATGGCGTCGGGATAACGAATATCGAATGCGACTTCGTGCGAACGAAACGCCCCTTTACCGCCGAATGGCCGCCAGATCGCCTGAATGGCGATCAGCGCGACGATTAAAACCGCGGCCGTTATGGCGATCTTTTTACGCGTTAACTTCATGGGATCAATCGCCCTGAAATTGAATATGGGTCTTGTCCTGCGCCGTTGTGCGAGTCTCGCCAGCCTGGATTAATCGCCGCGCGTCTCCCTATTCCCCACAAACGGCTTTATGCAGCAGGCCGAATATTAACTGAAAGCTGTTTTAAAAGCATGTTGAATTTGTGATTTTTGACAATTCCGATTATGCGTATCGCTTATCAGATTTAATAAACAAGAGAAATCAGCGATTAATCGATTTCGATTTCACTGTGATGTACGTCATTAGCGATTCGAAATTCTTCATACCGACAAACGCGAATCGGTTGCCGTATTGCCCGGATGCGCCACGACGCGATTCGGCTGGCGTTCGTCGGATCTACGCGCAAGGTCGTCAATCAACATTGCCGAAAAAAGGCGATCAGGGTCATTACCTGGAGATAGTTGCTTGACACTTCACATCTTGTCTAACAACAATTCCTGCTCGAATCCGCGATGGAGACGTCGTCGGAATCGAGGCTCAAGCACAACGAGAAGACACCCAAGTCCATTAGCGAGACAAAACAGGAGGCGTGATACATGCCAACGCAGAACAACGATAAGGGCCTCGCCCCGGCGCGCGCATCCGGCGCACCGGCCTCTTCCGCCCGCCGCAGCTTCATGGCCTTCGCGGGCGTCACGGCGGGCGCAAGCCTGCTCGGCACGCTGCCCGGCTGCGGCGGCTCGACGACCGCCGCGAGCACCGCGAACACCGCGAACACCGGCACTGCCGCATCGGTCGATCCGATCTGGGGAACCGGCGGCGCGGCGCAGCAGATCATCGACGCGGTCCAGCACGTGGCGCTCTCCCTGTTCCCGTCGACCGATTACCTGGTCACGAGCTATGGCGCGCAAGCGCTAACCACGCAGGTCGTGGCCGCGACGGCGTGGAGCCCGGCCATTCCCTGGCTTGGCCAGACGGCCTCGCCGACGAGCCCCGGCGCCGACCAGATGGTGTCGTCGTCGCTCACGGGTACGGCGTACGATTCGCGCACGGCATTCAACCAGGCGATCGTGGCGGCCAATGCGGCGGGTGGCGGCCGCGTGGTCGTGCCCGCGGGCAACTGGTATTGCGGCGGACCGATCGTACTGCTTAGCAATGTGAATTTTCATCTGAGCGCCAATTGCACGATCTGTTTCAGCCCGAATCCCGCTGATTACGCCGTCGATGGCCCGCACGCCACGGCGAACGGCAATCTCTATTGGACACGCTGGCAGGCCAACGATTGCCTCAATTTCGGCTCGCCCATTTACGCGTATCAGCAGCAGAATATCGGCCTCACCGGCGAAGGCGACAGCTCGATTCTCAACGGCCAGTCGATGACGCCCGCGCAGGCGAATGGCGTGACGCCGTCGTTTTGCTGGTGGACCTTCAAGGGCACGAATGGCGCGTATGGCTGCGCGAGTTCGTCGACGCCTTCGCAGGCCTATGTGAATCCGAACAACGCCGCGCTCACCACTTTAAGCAGCTCGGCGATGACGAATCCCGAGGCCGCCACCCTGCTGCCGCTGCTCGATACGGGCACCTCGTGGGCACAGGATCAAAACTATCTGCCCGCGCTCGCCGAACTGGGCGTGGCGGTCACGCAGCGCGTGTTCGGCAACGGGCATTATCTGCGTCCGTGCATGGTGGAATTCATCGGCTGCACCAACGTGCTGATGCAGAACTACCATACGCAGAACACGCCGTTCTGGCAGCACCATCCGACCGATTGCAAGAACGTGGTGATTCAGGGCGTATTCGCGGACAGCATCGGCCCGAACAACGACGGCTTCGATCCGGATGCGTGCAGTTACGTGCTCGCCGATGGCGTGACGTTCAATACCGGCGACGACTGTATTGCCATCAAATCGGGCAAGGCGCTGGATATCGAATATGGTCCCGCGCAATATCACGTGATCCAGAATTGCACGATGAATAGCGGGCATGGCGGCCTCACGCTCGGCAGCGAAATGAGCGCAGGAGTCCAGAACATCTATGCGCGCAATCTGAATATGCTCAATGAGAATTGGGCGAGCAACCCGTTGAATATCGCGATTCGTATCAAGACCAATATGAATCGTGGCGGCGCGGTGCAGGATGTGTGGATCGACGGCGTCACGCTGCCCAACGGCGTCACGCTGGTCGGCAAGGGTTATGGCACGAGCAATATGATTGCGGGCAGTCCGATTACCGCGTCGGTGCCGGTGGGGACCACGAGCTCGACGGGATCGAATCCGGCGGCCTCGCAGGGCGGTTTGATCACTTTCGATTGCGATTACAGCCCGGCCGGCGATGCCGTGCGTATCAGCCCACCGGTGGTGAAGAACATCAACATCTCCAATGTGACGGCGAGCAACGTGACCTCGAGCGGCACGACGGCTTCGTGCTTTCAGGCCATCGTCGCGCAAGGACCGGTCGCCGCCGACTACAACGGCCCGGCGCCCGCGCCGACCGTACTGCCGATCAGCGGCGTGACGATCACGAACTGCAATCTCGGCACGCCGGTCTGCAGTGGCGCGACATCGGTGACGAATCCGGGGGTGATCTACGTGAACAACGTGAATGCTATTACGTTGAATAACGTCGTTATCGGCGGGACGACGTACAACACGTCGCTGGTGGGATAGCGTCGATTGATTGCCGCAGACATTGCGCCCGGCATTGCGTCGGGCGCATACGAATTAGCCGAGATTCAGCAATTCAGCGAGGAATTAATCGGCTTCGCGCGCGGGAATGATTTGCGCGGTGATGGTGCGGTTGTTCCAGAAGATGTGATGCACGCGAGGCTGCAATGTCCGCAGTATTTCCTCGCTGGCACTCGCGTAGTGCAGCAGCGCGGCGGGATGCGTACCGGTGCCCGTCACGCGCTGAATATGATCGAAGGACGGGAAACCGTACTTCTGCAAAAACGCGTTGATCTCTTCGTCGGCGATGTTTTCTTCTACATTGCCAAGTAGCAGGTCGGCCATGATGCCCTCTCTTCGCTGTCGAGATCGACAGCACATTCATCGTTCGTATGACGATGATAATGTGCGGTGCAGCATCGCGCCACCAAACTGGCTAAGCCGCGAAGTTTGCGAACGAGACGGAATGGGGTACTTGTGTTTTTCAAGCAAGTAAACGCCAGAACCCCGGCTCTCTTCTGGAGAAGCCGGGGTTCTGGACGTACTGCATAAGAAGCCTGACGATTACCTACTTTCACACGGGCAATCCGCACTATCATCGGCGTA
>NZ_JAAGPN010000410.1:0-4855 GCF_017104805.1 Paraburkholderia sp. Ac-20347
GCGTGGCGCGCGGCCATCGCCGAGGGCGCCGCGCACCGCTCGCCGCCGCGCGCGTATGCGGCGGCGCTGGCGATCTGCGCGGGCATCACGCTGCTCGCCAATCAGTTGAACGACCGCATCGCGCTCGCCAATCTCGTGATGCTGTATCTGCTCGGCGTGATCTTCGCGGCCACGAAGCTCGGGCGCGGGCCGGGCGTCATGCTCTCGTTCGCGAGCGTGGCCGCCTACGACTTCTTCTTCGTGCCGCCGCGCCTGTCGTTCTCGGTCAGCGACACGCAGTATCTGCTGACCTTCGTGGGCATGTTGCTGACCTCGCTCGTCATCAGCCATCTCACGTCGAGCTTGCGCCGCGAGGCGAGCGTCGCGCAGGGCCGCGAACAGCGCACCGGCGCGATGTACGCGATGGCGCGCGAACTCGCCGCCGCGCTCGCGACCGAGCAGATCGTCGCGATCGGCAGCCGTCATGTGAGCGAGGTGTTCAACGCGCGCGTCGGCATTCTGTTGCCCGATAGCGCCGACAAGGTGCAGCAGAAGATCGAGGACCCCGATCCGCAGATCATGCTCGACGCCGCGAGCCTCGATCTCGACGTCGGCCAGTGGGTCTACGACCAGCAGAAACCGGCGGGTCACGGCACCGACACCTTGCCCGCGGCCGCCGCGCGCTATCTGCCGCTCAAGGCGCCGATGCGCACGCGCGGCGTGCTGGCCGTCGTCACGCGCGACGCGCGCGAACTGCAGGTGCCCGAGCAGCAGCGCATGCTCGACGCCTTCGCCGCGCAGATCGCGCTCGCGCTCGAACGCGTTCACTACGTGGAGATCGCGCGCGACGCGCTCGTCAACATGGAGTCCGAACGGCTGCGCAACTCGTTGCTTTCGGCGATTTCGCACGATCTGCGCACGCCGCTCACGACCATCGTCGGCTTTTCGTCGATGCTCGCGCAGACACACGAGCCCGGCGCGCCCGGCGATGTTCACAGCGCGCGCACCGGCGAGCTGATCGAGGCGATACACGACGAGGCGCTGCGCATGACCGGCATCGTCACGAATCTGCTCGACATGGCGCGTCTGCAGGCCGGCAGCCTCAAGCTCAACCGGCAGTGGACGCTGCTGGAGGAAACCGTCGGCGCGGCGCTCGCCGCGTGCCGCCGCGTGCTCGCGCGCCATCCGGTGCAGGTGAAGCTGGAGGCGGGCTTGCCGCTGCTGCAGCTCGACGCCGTGCTGATGGAGCGGCTCTTTTCGAACCTGCTGGAAAACGCGGCGAAATACACGCCGCCCGACACGCCGCTGACGATCGCCGCGCGCCGCATCGAAGAACACGGCCAGCCCTTCGTGCGCGTGAGCATCGACGATCGCGGGCCGGGCCTGCCGCCCGGCATGAACGAGCGCATCTTCGAGAAGTTCACGCGCGGCGAGAAAGAGTCGGCGAAACCGGGCATCGGGCTCGGGCTCGCGATCTGCCGTGCGATCGTGGAAGCGCACGGCGGTACAATCGGCGCGGCCAATCGCGTCGATGCCGACGGCCATACGGAAGGCGCGTCGTTCTGGTTCGCGCTGCCCGTGGAAGCGCCGCCGCCCTTGCCGAGCGACGTCGCCGAGTCGGAAGACGCCGACGCGGAAGCAGGGCTTCACGACACGCACGACGCGCACGATGAAACGCATGAAGCCCGCGACGGCGCTTCGGCGCCTTCAACCTTCGATCCGAAACCTGCATCGCATTCGAACCCGCATCCCGACCATGAGTGATCCGAGTCTTGCCGTTGTCCTGATCGAAGACGAAAAACAGATCCGCCGCTTCGTGCGCGCCTCGCTGGAAGGCGAGGGCATCACGGTCTACGACGCCGAAACGGGCAAGCAGGGGCTCGTCGAGGCGGCCACGCGCAAGCCCGACCTCGTGATCGTCGATCTGGGGCTGCCCGACACGGACGGTCTCGATGTGATCCGCGAGCTGCGCGGCTGGAGCGATCTGCCGGTGATCGTGCTGTCCGCGCGCACCCAGGAAAGCGAAAAAGTCGCCGCGCTCGATGCGGGCGCCGACGACTATCTGACCAAGCCCTTCGGCGTCTCCGAATTGCTCGCGCGGATTCGCGCGCATCTGCGGCGACGCAATCGCGGCGGCGCGAACGAGGCGCCGCAGGTGAGCTTCGGCGCGGTGACCGTCGATCTCGCGCTGCGCCAGGTGACGCGCGAGGGCGCGCCCGTGCATCTCACGCCGATCGAATATCGCCTGCTCGCCACGCTCGTGCGCGACGCGGGCCGCGTGCTCACGCATCGCCAGTTGCTGCGCGAGGTGTGGGGGCCGTCGCACGTGGAAAGCAGCCACTATCTGCGCATCTATATGGCGCATCTGCGGCAGAAGCTGGAGCGCGATCCGGCGCAGCCCGAGCACATCGTCACCGAGACGGGCGTGGGTTATCGCCTCGTGGGCGTGCAGTGACGCAGATGAATCAGCCGAATCAGCCGCGTCGCGAGTAGGGCGGTTCGGCGACGCGCACCAGACTGGTGCTATACTTACAGATGTGTAAGGACGACCTTGCACGTCTTTTTTTCGGGGACGGCCCCATTTTTTCAAGTGGAGCGTCCCAGATGCCCTGGTTCATTCTTCTCATTGCTGGCCTGCTCGAAGTCGCCTGGGCGGCCGGTCTCAAGTCCTCCGAAGGTTTCACGCGTCTCTGGCCCTCCGTGTTCACGATCGTGATCGCGCTCGGCAGTTTCGCGCTGCTCTCGATCGCCATGCGCCAGTTGCCGCTCGGCACGGCCTACGCCGTGTGGACGGGTATCGGCGCGGTGGGCGCGTTCGTGTTCGGCATCGTCATGATGGGCGAGGCCGTAAGCGCCGCGCGGGTGGCGAGTGCGGCGCTGATCGTGCTCGGCATCATCGGCCTGAAGCTCAGTTCGGCGGCCTGATCCGGTTCCGGATCGGCGAGACCTTCCACGCGCCGCGCGGCGATGCGGCGCGCATTTTCCCCACATTTTCGGCAAAAATCGCGGGTTTTAGCGTGGCGCGCCTGCGCAACACCGCTGCGGCGGTGCAGCGAGCGTGGCTATAATGGGATGGTCATCAACCGATAACACTCCGCGCCGCGGATAACGCGAGCGCCGCTGCCCGATGGCGCCGTGTCCGGCGAACCGGGCGCGCTGCGTTTGCGCCAGATTCGTGGGGGACGGCGCCGCGCGAGCTTCGCGCGAGGAGGCAGTCATGCTCGAACCGATTTCGCTTGCCGCGGGCCTGTCCTGGGGCAGCGGCCTGCGCCTCTACCTCACGGTCCTCATGGCCGGCGTGCTTCAGCGCCTGGGCCTTATCCATCTGCCCGACACGCTCGCGGTGCTCGCTTCGCCCTGGGTGATCGGCATCGCCGCCGCGCTCACGGTGCTCGAATTCCTCGCCGACAAAGTCCCCGCGTTCGATTCGCTGTGGGACGCGTTGCACACCTTCATTCGCATTCCCGCCGGCGCCGTGCTGGCGGCGGGCGCGCTCGGCCACGCCGATCCGGCCGTGCTGACGATTGCCGCGCTCGCGGGCGGCACGCTCGCGGGCACCGCGCATCTGGCCAAGGCCGGCACGCGGGCGCTCATCAATCTTTCGCCGGAACCGGTCTCGAACGTGGTCACGTCGAGCGCCGAGGACGGCATGACCTTCGTCGGCGTGCTGCTCGCGCTGTTCGTGCCGCTGCTGTTCCTCGTCATGCTCGCCGCGTTCCTGCTGGTCGCGACGTGGGCGCTGCCGCGTCTGTGGCGCGGCGTGCAGGGCGGCTTTCGCGGCATGGCGACGCATATGGTCTCGCGTTTCTCGCTGCGGAGCCGTCACGATTGAACCCGCCGAATCTGTCCTTGCCACCGTCTACGTCGCCTTCTAACCCCGTTTCTTCTCGATCCACGCGCGCCGCCCCCGGTTGGGGCGATCTCGTGCGCCTCGCCGCCCGCATGACTGCGCGCGACTGGCGCGCGGGCGAATTGACGATGCTGCTGCTCGCACTCGTGCTCGCGGTGGCCGCGCTCGCGAGCGTGGGCTTTCTCGCTGACCGCCTGCAACGCGGGCTGGAGCGCGACGCGCGCCGCATGATCGCCGCCGACTTCATCGTGCGCGCCGATCATCCCGTCGATCCGGCGTTCGCGCGCGAGGCGCAGGCGCTCAAGCTGCAAACCGCGAATACGGCGATTTTTCCGAGCATGGTGAGCGCGGCCGGCGATGCCGACGGCGCGCAGTCGCCCACGCGGCTCGCGGCGGTCAAGTCGGTGTCGGCGGCCTATCCGCTGCGCGGCGCGCTGCGTATTTCGAGCGGCCCCGGCGCGCCCGATCACGCGGCGCAGGGCATTCCGCCGTCCGGCACCGTCTGGGTCGACGATCAGTTGCTCGACGCGCTCAAGGTCCACGTCGGCAGCCAGGTGCGCGTGGGCACGCGCACGTTCACGATCGGCGCGCTCATCACACGCGAACTCGACCGCGGCTTTTCGTTCGTCAACTTCTCGCCGCGCCTGATGCTCAACGAGGCCGATCTCGCCTCGACCGGCCTCACGGGCTACGGCAGCCGCGTGACCTATCGCCTGCTGGTGGCGGGCGCCGATCCGGCCGTCGCGCAGTTCGCGCAATTCGCGCACGCGCGCGTCGACGGCGGCAAGATGCGCGGCGTCGGTCTCGAATCGCTGCAGGACGGCCAGCCGCAAGTGCGGCAGACGCTCGATCGCGCGCGCCATTTCCTCACGCTCGTTTCGCTGCTGACCGCCTTGCTCGCGGCCGTGGCGATCGCGATGGCCGCGCATCGTTACACGCGCCGCCATCTCGACGGCTGCGCGGCGATGCGTTGCCTCGGCGCAAGCCAGCGCACGCTGCGCACGCTGTTCGTGCTCGAATTCGCTG
>NZ_JAAGPN010000411.1:0-4928 GCF_017104805.1 Paraburkholderia sp. Ac-20347
ATCTCGACTGCCTCGCGGCGGGCGGCTCGTTCGACGAGGTGCTGACCAAGGCGCCCGTGGCCGCCGAATACGCGCCCGACGCCTCGCGCCACGCGGCGCTGCGCGAGCGGCTCGAAGCGTATCGCGCGCTGTACCGGCACGTGCGTCCGCTGTTCGATCCGTCGCGCGAAAGGTTGGCGTAAGAACGGCGGCGTATCCAGTACACTTCGCGCGCTCGCGCCGCTTTGACGTCAGCGCTCAAAGACAGCAACGCCCGAACACGTCCCGACACGTCCGACCACGTCCGCAGAAACCCGCTCCGAAGCGAAGACCACCGTGCCCAAGTCCACCGAAAAACTCGATCTCGCCACCCGCGCCGCGTGGCTCTACTACGTGGCCGGCAACACCCAGAACGAGATCGCCGAAAAGCTGCAGGTCTCGCGCCCGGTCGCGCAGCGGCTCGTCGCCTATGCGGTCGAGAAGAACCTGATCCGCGTGCGCGTCGATCATCGGCTGGCCGACTGCCTCGCGCTCGCCGACCGGCTCTCGAAGCGCTACGGCCTCTCGGTCTGCGAGATCGTGCCCATCGACGGCGACACCCAGGATGCGATCGACCGCAAGCTCGCCGTGGCCGGCGCGCAAGTGATGGAGCGCTATCTCGCCGAGGAGCGGCCGATGGTCGTGGCCGTGAGCAGCGGGCGCACGCTCAAGGCCGCCGTCGATCAGATCGCGCAGCTCGACCGTCCTCAGCACCGGCTCGTTTCGATGGTCGGCGCGATCGCGCAGGACGGCTCGTCGAATCGTTACGACGTCGCGCTGCACATCTCCGAAAAAACCGGCGGCAAGCACTTCCTGCTGCCCGCGCCGCTGATCGCCGACAACGAGGCCGAGCGCGCGCAATGGTGCAATCACCGGCTCTATCGCATCGTCGAAGGGCTGTCGAGCGAGGCCGATGTGGCCTTCGTCGGCATCGGCAATATCGGCGAGCACTGCCCGCTCTACGAGGACGGCTTCCTGACGCTCGACGAAGTGCACGGGCTGATGGAACTGGGCGCGATCGCCGAAATGCTCGGCTTGCCGATCGATGCGAACGGCAAGCGCGTGGAATCGGCCACGGGCCGCCGCGTGACGAGCCTGTATCTGGATTCGCCGCCGAAGCGCCCGACCATCGGCTTCGCGGGCGGCGAACGCAAGCGCGACGCCGTGATCGCCGCGCTCAAGGGCGGCTGGCTCTCGGGCCTCGTCACCGACGAAAACTGCGCGCGCGCGGCGCTCGACGGCGCGGACTGAGCGCTGGTTTTAGCGCTTATTTCTCTGGAAAGGTGTCGGCGAGCGCGTTGCGGATCGCCGTGGCGTTCGGATAGCGCGCGTGCTGCGTGCGGCCGTCGCGGAAGCCGCACTGACACTGCCCGATGAACGGCGCGCTCGCGTCGCTCTGCAGGCCGACGAACACCGCGCCCTGCGCCGCCGTGCCGGTCAGCTTGTAGACGTAGCCGTCGTAGGCGTCGCCGCCGTAATCCTCGTGCTGCTGCGGCGTCTTCACGAGCACGACGAGACTGCGGCTGTGCGCCGTGTGATCCGCGTGCGCGAAGAACACCGACGCAATCTGCGGAATGCCGCCGTCTTCCTCGTAGCGGTCGAACAACTGGTCGTGCCAGGCGTGATCGGCGTCCTGATAGATCAGGTGCGCGTCGAGCGTATAAGGCCGGTTGCTGTCGGTCTGGCCGGGACGCTTCGAGGTGTTGTCCGTGAAGTAGACCCACGCGCCGGGCATGACCGGGCTTGCGTCGATGATCGGCGGCTGCAGCTCGTGCTGGCTGTCGAGGCGCGAATCGACCTGCTGCACCACCGCGACGGGCACGTCGGCGGCATGGGCGCTCATGCTGGTCAGGGCGGTCAATGTGAGCAAAACGGCGAGCGAAGCGGCAAGCGCACTCGCGATCGACACAGTCGACACGATCTTACGAATCATGATGGCACGCAGTCGGGGTTCGGACGCAGGATGATAGCGCCCGATTTCGTTTCTTCGCCTGCATGCGTGCAAAAACGTGTGCAAAAAAAAGCCCGCTCGAAAGCGGGGTGCTCATGATCGTCCGCGTATTGATCGCATCCGTGCAAATCGCGCGCCTTATGCGATTTGTCGAATCGCAGGGTCATGATCCCCTTCCATGCGCCCTGGATCGACATCCTTGCGCTTTCGTCTTTGTCTGATTCTCACTCCCGGCAGCGCACAGCAGGATCACCCGAGTGGACGTTTTGCAGCCACCGAGGCGCATTTCAGTCCACGCGTGCATCGAGGATTCGACACCCAGGGAGGTGAAACTCATGACAGCGCACGGCGAGAACGCCTACGGTTTCAAGCAAAGCGAGGAGGAAGAATGGTTCCTCGTTCACGATACCGCAGTCACGAACACGGTGCCGGGTTCGAACGTCGTGGTAAGGATCGACACCACGCCTATCTGCCCGAATATGACCGATCGGGAATTTCGCATCAAGGCGAAGTTTCTTTTACGGTGCGCCGTCACACTCGTCGAGCGACGAATTGCAGACTTGCATCGCTACGATGCCGCGACTAAAGAGCGAATGAGGTATTGGTTCAATCGAAGCGATCAGGATACGCGCCAATATCTCGCGGCCGGATTTTCAAGGCATCTGACTGCGCTCAACGCTCTGACGCCGGCCAGTCTCGTTCGAAGCGACCCGAACCTCGACAGGCTACTGGGCTGCGTGCCGAACATGAAGAACGTCGACCGGGAGGCCGCTCATGTATGCGGGCCAAACACCGAGCGACGGCTTGTCAGCATCGGAATGAAGTTCTGTAACGGTCTGCGAGACCAGAACATGTACGGCGATTCGCGTCTCTCGACACTGATTCATGAAGTGACACACTTTGCCGACACCTTCGACAGCAACGATCCCCGATACGGCATCGATCCGACTTCAGCCGAATGGGCCAGACATAATCCGCAGCAAGCGCTGCGTAATGCCGACACCCTGACGGGCTATGTTGTTTATGGCGAACCGCTTTTCCCTATCTAGGCGACAAGTGCAATGAATCAGATTCAATCTATTCGCGTGGCAATGTTTTCAATGGCATTGCTCTATGCCACTCACTCTATGGCTGACTGCAAAGGATCGCGGAACCTTCCACCCGAGCAACATCAAGTTGCATTCGAGTCAGATAAGGCAGACATTTCGCAGCCTGAACATACGCGCCTCAAAAGTTGGATCGCGCTTGTCAATTCAAAATATCCCATTCAAAACTGGACAACGATTATTGGCAGTGCAGCCGAGAGCGAGCGAGAGCCAAAGAAACTGGCCATGCGTCGTGCAGTGACGGTCGCGCGGGAAGCGCTGGAAGATGGCCTCGTCAACGCTCCGCTGCAAATCCGGGTTCAGATCTATCCGGTCGCGAAGCCAGGGCCGGTCGACAGCGAAAGCCGCGAGGTGACAGTGCAACTGAGTCCAGGCTGCCCCAATAATTGTTGCGACGGGCAGTGACAGTAGCCCGCTCAGAGCGGGTCTGAATTATGTCGCCACGTGGATGCGCAACGTGCAAAAAAAAGCCCGCTCGAAAGCGGGCGTCCCTTGTTGGGGCAAGGCAACCTCAGACTACGACGACGACAACAAACTTCTCCACAGACGCTCGAGCCAACACTCAGGCGGCCAGTTCCTGCGCGAAGCGCCGCTCGAACGCCTGACCGTTCGCATCGAACAGATGGCAATGATCGGCGGGCGCGCCCACTTTCAGCGCTTCGCCGCGCTCGTGCCGTTCGAGCGGCGGAATCCGTGCGATCAGGCCGTCAGGCGCGGCCGCGCATTCGGCGTAGAGATAGGCCGCGTCGCCGAGCGATTCGACCGTCATCGCCTTCGCGCTCACGCCGCCCTCCGTCACGCCCACGTGCAGATGCTCGGGCCGGATGCCCACGGTCACCTTGTCGCCTTCGCGCGCGCCGCGCGGCTCCACCGCGACCTTCTGCGTTTCGCCGCTGTCGTAACGCACGACGATGCCGTCGCTCGCGACCTGCGCGATCGTGCCTTCGAGAAAGTTCATCTTCGGCGAGCCGATGAAACCCGCGACGAAGCGGTTCGCCGGCGCGTGATAGAGCCGGTTCGGCGTGCCGACCTGCTCGACGTTGCCCGCCGAGAGCACGACGATCTTGTCCGCGAGCGTCATCGCTTCGACCTGATCGTGCGTCACGTAGATCATCGTGGTCTTCAGTTCGTCGTGCAGGCGCGCGAATTCGAGGCGCATCTTCACGCGCAGCGCGGCGTCGAGGTTCGAGAGCGGTTCGTCGAACAGGAACACCTTGGGCTTGCGCGTGATCGCGCGCCCGATCGCCACGCGCTGACGCTGGCCGCCCGAAAGCTGCTTGGGCTTGCGATCGAGCAGATGGTCGATGTGCAGGATCTTCGCGGCGTTCTTCACGGCCGCGTCGATCTCGGGCTTCTTCGCGCCCGCGAGCTTGAGGCCGAACGCCATGTTGTCGTACAGCGTCATGTGCGGATAGAGCGCATACGACTGGAACACCATCGCGATGCCGCGCTTGGCGGGCGGCACGTCGTTCATGCGCGTGCCGTCGATCGTCAGGTCGCCGCCGCTGATGTCTTCGAGACCGGCGATCATCCGCATCAGCGTGGTCTTGCCGCAGCCGCTCGGGCCGACGAACACGACGAACTCGCCGTCACCGATATCGAGGTTCACGTCGCGCAGCACTTCGGTTTCGTCGTAGCGCTTGTGCACGTTTCTCAGGATCACGCTTGCCATGATGTGTCTCCATTCGTTGCGGCAGTCGGGGCTTCGTCGCACCCGCCGCGATTGCACTCTTGATTCGCTTGCCGGAACGCGCGCGCGCTCACTGCGCGCCCGCTTCCGCCTTCTGGATCCAGTCCGCCACGAGCGCGGGCAGCGCGCGCATGTCGTCGAAAATCTCGCGTGCGCCGACTTC
>NZ_JAAGPN010000412.1:0-5047 GCF_017104805.1 Paraburkholderia sp. Ac-20347
CCGCGCGCGAGGCACTCGCTGCGCCGGGCTCGGACGGCGCGCCGCAACTCGTCGGCACCATCGACGATCCGCGTGGCGGCGACCGCGCGCCGCTCGCCGTGGTCGCGCATCGCTACGACGGCGTCGCCATCGTCGAGCTCGAACCGGCGCTCGGCACCGGCGACGTGTTCTCCTCGCTCTATCCGCTCGTGCGCACCTTCCTGCACGCGTTGCAGGCGAGCCCGGGCGTCGAGGAACTCGCGCGCCTCGCCGCCAGCGAAGTCAAGCGCATCACCGGCTACGGACGCTCGCTGGTGTACGGTTTCGACGAAGCGGGCAACGGCCACGTGATCGCCGAAGCGCTCGACCCCGGCTACGCCTCGTATCTCGACCAGCGCTTTCCGGCCGCCGACATTCCGGCCCAGGCGCGCGCGCTCTACGTGCAGAACCGCATCCGTCTGATCGCCGACGCCGACTACGCGAGCGTGCCGCTCGTGCCGCCGCTGCATCCGGCCACGGGCCGACCGACCGATCTCACGTGGTCGTCGCTGCGCAGCGTTTCGCCCGTGCACGTGCAGTACATGAAGAACATGGGCACCGGTTCGTCGATGTCGATGTCGATCGTGGTGCGCGGCAAACTCTGGGGCCTGATTTCCTGCCATCACGCCAGCGCGCGCCTGCCCGCGTTCGAAGTGCGCGCCGCCTGCGAGCACATCGCGCAGATGCTCTCGCTGCAGATCGAGGCGCGCGAGGACGGCGCTCAGGCCGAGTACGGTCTCGCGCTGCGCCGCCGTCTCTCGCGGCTGCTCGCGAGCATGGCGAACAGCGAGCACTTCGTAAGCGCGCTCGCGGCCGAGCCGCACGAACTGCTCGCGCTCACGGGCGCGAGCGGCGCGGCCATCGTGTTCGACGGACGCATCGTCACGGTGGGCGTCACGCCCGACAAAACGCAGATCGAGCAGATCCTCAACTGGCTCGACAATCAGCATGGCGACGTCTACGCGAGCGAACAACTCGCACAGGAGACGGGCACCGCGTTTCATCACGACGCGGCCGGCATGCTCGCCGTATCGATCTCGCGGCTCTTTCGCAATTACGTGATCTGGTTCCGACCCGAGGTCGTGCGCGCGCTCAAGTGGGCCGGCGATCCGCGCACGAAGCTCGCGCCGTCCGGCACGGCAACGACGCCCGCGCAGGCGCTCTCGCCGCGCGCGAGCTTCGACGTCTGGACCGAGATCGTGCGCGAACGCTCGCTGCCGTGGCGCGCCGCGGAAATCGAAATCGCGCGTGAATTCCGCGCCGCGCTGCTCGACATCGTGCTGCGCCGCGCCGAAGAACTCGCGCAACTCGCGCTCGAACTGGGCCGCGCGAACGAGGAACTCGAAGGCTTCTCGTACACGGTCTCGCACGATCTGCGCGCGCCGCTGCGCCATATCGCCGGATTCGCCGATCTGCTCGCGCAAACCGAAGGCGACGCGCTCTCCACGCGCGGACGGCATTTCGTCGAGCGCATCGCGGCGTCGGCGCGCTTCGGCGGCAAGCTCGTCGACGATCTGCTCGCGTTCTCGCACATGGGGCGCGCCGCGCTGCACAAGCAAGCCGTCGATCTGAACCGGCTCGTCAAGGAACTGATCGCCGATCAGCAGCGCGAACATCCCGCGCGCGCGATCGACTGGCGCGTCGCCACGCTCTGCACGCTCACGGCCGATCCCGTGCTGCTGCACGTCGTGCTGCGCAATCTGATCGACAACGCCGTGAAGTTCACGAGCACGCGCACGGAAGACGAGGCGCCCGCGCTGATCGAAATCGGGTGTGCGCCGGGCGAAGGCGATCTCGCCGATCACGACATCGTGTTCGTGCGCGACAACGGCGTGGGCTTCGACGCGCGCTACGTCGACAAGCTGTTCGGCGTGTTCCAGCGCCTGCATCGCGTCGAGGAATTCGAGGGCACGGGCATCGGACTTGCTAGTGTCAAACGGATCGTCGAACGCCACGGCGGCCGCGCGTGGGCGACGAGCGAATTGAACGTGGGCACCACGGTGTCGTTCGCGATCCCGCGCGTGGCGCTCGCGCCATCCGCACAGGGAACACACTTCGCGGAATCGGTACAAAGCGGCGCACAAAGCGGCACACAACGCGGCGCGCAAGAAGCTGCGAAAAGCGGCGCGAAACGCGGAGAATCGGCGGCCGCAGCCGTCGCGCGGCTCGCGTCGGTCACGCCGGGCGCGCAACCGTTTCGCAACGTGCGCAAGCCGGATTAGCCGCGCTCATCGATCAACCTGCAACCCTGCCATACCCAACGCGCCTTGAGGCGCCGGAGAAAGAGGACACCGTCGTGCTAAGACCCATTCTGCTCGTGGAAGACAATCCGAACGATATCGAGCTCACGCTGATCGCGCTTGAAAAAGCGCGCCTCGCCAACCCGGTGGTCGCGCTGCGCGATGGCGCGGAAGCGCTCGACTATCTGCGGCGCGAAGGTCAGTGGGCCGATCGCCTCGACGAAAACCCCGCCGTCATTCTGCTCGACAAGAAATTGCCGAAGCTCGACGGTCACGAAGTGCTGAAAGTCGTGCGGGAGAACGCGCATCTGCGGCGCATTCCGGTGGTCATGCTGACTTCGTCGCGCGAAGAAAAAGATCTGCTGCGCAGCTACGATCTGGGCGTCAACGCCTACGTGGTGAAGCCCGTGGAATTCGACGACTTCATGGATGCGATCAACGACCTCGGCGTCTTCTGGGCCGTGCTCAACGAGCCGCCGCCTTATTCAGGTTGATTCGCGCGCTGCTTCGCACGTTGAATTGCACGGTGAATTGCGCGCCGATCCTCACAGATCGGAGTGTTTCTTCGCGTTGCCCTTCGCCTTCTCGACCGGATAGCGCGTTTCGTTCACGCGCACCTTGTCGGCGGCGGCTTTGACGAGATCGAATCCCGCCGTGTGCGCGGTCAGCAACAAATAGATGAAGACGTCCGCGCATTCCTGTTCGAGATGGGCGCGCGCGGCGGGATCGGCGAGCATGGCGGCGATCTGCGCATCGTCTTTCCACTGGATGGTTTCGAGCAGTTCGCCCGCTTCGATGCTGGTCGACACGATCAGATTGCGCAGCGTATGAAACTGCTGCCAGTCGCGCGCCTCGCGAAACGCGAGCACCTGCGCGATGAGCGCGTCGAGCGGCGTGGAAGTGGAATCGTTCATGTCGGCGGCGTCAGTGAGCTATTCGGTGCGGCGATTTTACCGCCGCATTCACCACTTTCACCGCATTCAACGCATTCACCGATAGCGCGGCATCGTCACCACGAACGTCGCGCCCTGGCCCACGCCTTCGCTGTGCGCGCGGATCGAGCCGCCATGCAGGCGCACGATGCTGCGCGCGAGCCACAAGCCGAGCCCGAGTCCCGACGCGCGTCCGCTGCCGCCCGCCTGATAGAAGCGCTCGAAAATGCGTTCGAGCACGTCGGCGCCGATGCCGCGTCCGGTGTCGCGCACGCTGAGTTCAACCTGATCGCCGTGCACGCGCACGCTCACCGCGATCTCGCCCGCCTCCGTGAATTTCAGCGCATTCGACACGAGATTCCAGATGACCTGACGCACGCGTTTTTCATCGGCCATCACGATGCAGGAATCGAGATCGTCGGCGACGAGGCGCACGCCTTTTTCCTCGATGCGCATGCGCATGTCCTCGGCGATATTACCCGCGAGCGCGCCCAGATCGACGGGCGCGAGTTCGATCGACAGCTTGCCGGTGGCGATCGCGCCGCTGTCGAGCAGGTCGTCGACCATCAGCGCGAGCTGACGCGCGTTACGCTCGATGACCGTGCCCGCGCGCGCCATATGCGCGACGTCGGCCGAGCGTTGCAGCAGCGTCGCCCAGGACTGGATCGCGCCCAGCGGCGAGCGCAGTTCGTGGCTCACAGCCGCCACGAAATGATCCATCGCGCGCGTCGCCTCTTCGCTGCGCTCGCGCGCGGCGCGCTCGGTCACGGCGGCGGCCTGGTGTTCGAGCTCCGACTCCTTGCGCATCGAAATATCGAGCGCGAGCCCGATGATCGACACCGCCGCGGGCGGCGCGTGCGCCTGCTCGTTGTTCTCGATGGTTTCGCTGCCGCGCGGACGCGTGGCGCGCAACAGAATCCAGCGCCGCTGCCGGTTCGGCCAGGTGACGCGAAAATCGACTTCCACGGGCGTATCGGTGTGGCGCGCAGCGTCGAACGCGCTGCGCACGCGCTCGCGATAGCCCTCGTCGATCAGTTCCTCGAAGAGCCGGCGTTCGGTGATGGTCGCCACGCCTGGCAGACCCAGCAGCGTCTTGAACTGCTCGTTGCAGGTGAATACGCCCGTGCGCGTCTGCAGTTCCCACGCGCCCACGCTCGCGAACGCCAGCGCGTGCTGCAGCTGTTCCTGCTGCACGCGCAGCTGCTCGTTGGCTTCGTCCACCAGCACCTGGCGCAGACGCGCCTGCGAACGCAGCTTGGCGCGCTCGCGCTGCTCGCGCGCCTCCTGTTCCATGCGTTCGGTGATGTCGTGCACGCAGAGCCCGTAGAGCAGCTCGCCGCGCGCGGTGCGCATGAGCGTCGCGCGCACCTGCCAGTAGCGCGGCACGAGCGCGCCGTTGCCGTTGAGCGCGAGGTCGTAGCGGATCGGCGGCGCGAGACGGCTCTCGCCGGGCGCGCCATCGGCGAGCAGGCTCTCGATCCACTGGCGGCGCGCCTCGCGTTGCGCCGTGGAGCCCGCCTGGTTGATCGCGTAGATCGAGCGGCCGACGATGGCTTCGCGCTCGCACGAGACGAGCGCCAGATAGGCGCGGTTGGCTGCGACGACGGTGGCGTCGGCGTCGAGGATCAGCCAGGCGTCGGGCAGCGCTTCGAAGATTTCGGCGACGTCGAGCAGCGCGCCGGTCTCCGGCGCGGCGGACGCTTCCATTGAATCGGCCATCGACCCGGCCATCGGCTCCGCAGCGGACTCGCGCATGATGCGTCGACGCCCTGCAGCGCTCAGGCCGCGACCACGCGCGCGGCAGGCGCGGCCGTGTCCTGCGAGGCCGGCGGCAGCAGCGCGATGAGCCGGTCGAAC
>NZ_JAAGPN010000413.1:0-5031 GCF_017104805.1 Paraburkholderia sp. Ac-20347
TGATGGCCTCAACCTTGAACTCGTTCGTGTATTGCCTTTTCGGCACTGACTTCTCAGACATGCAATCCTCCGTACAAACAGGAAACTAACAAATTTCCTGCTGTACGTGAAATCGAGGCATGGTCAGGGCAATGCTGCGTTCAATCGGCAGACCGGGCATCGGCGGCTGCGAGAAGTGCTTGCAGCAGGTGCAGACGCCCTTGCGCCGGATCGTGCGGATCACCTTGAAGGCGGCCGAGACACGAGCGAGCTGCTCGGATGTGTCTTCGCCGATCAGCTGCAACACGTTTCCGCACAGTGGGCAGCCCGGATCGAGTTCGAACGCATGCTCTTCGCGCGGCAGATGGGGCGGCAGTGCCTCCTGCGGCGACGCGTTGACGCCAGACATGCTCGCGGTCGACGCGCGGGCTCGGCGCACATCGGCAACGCCGCGACCGGCAGCCAGATCTTCGAGCTCGGTCTCAAGCCGGTCGATCTGCTCGGACTTGCGACCGAAGTGCATGGCGGATTCAACCGGTCGACGCAACACCTAGAATCTGCGTGAGCAGCGGAGGTGTTGCAAATGAAGCAGCGACCGAGAATTTACTACTCCGAGACCCAGAAAGCGCTGATGTGGGACCGCTGGCGCAAGGGTGACACTATTCATCAGATTGCCAAACTCTTCGATCGGGGCCATTCTTCGATTCAGCGGATACTCTCGGAGAGCGGCGGTATCCAGCCGCCGCAAAGGCATCGTGCGCCGCAGGCATTGACGCTAACAGAGCGCGAGGAGATTTCCCGCTCTCTGGTGTCCGGATTATCAATTCGCTCGATAGCGGCAAAGCTGGGACGCGCTCCTTCCACTATCAGTCGCGAGTTACAGCGCAACGGGGGCAGCCTGGGCTATCGAGCAAGCCAGGCGGATGCTATCGCCTGGGAGCGGGCACGTCGGCCGAAGGTTTGCAAATTGGTGCAAAACCAGACGCTGGCACGAGTTGTCGCTGCGAAGCTGAAGCTGCAGTGGTCTCCTGAGCAGATTGCTGGTTGGCTCAGACATGCTTACGCGGTCAACAAGGACTATCTGGTGTCGCACGAGACAATCTATCGGAGCCTCTATATACAAGCTCGTGGCGCCCTGAAAAAGGAATTGCTTGAGCACTTGCGACGCTCTCGAACCATGCGCCGATCCCGTCTCACACATTGAAAACCGAGGGCCGCACGAACATTCGTGACGCCGTGTCGATCAGTGAGCGTCCCGCTACGGCGGAGGATCGAGCAATACCCGGACACTGGGAAGGAGACTTGATTTATGGCAACGCTACCAGCCAGATTGCGACTCTCGTCGAACGTCAAAGTCGGTTCGTCATGCTGGTTAAAGTAGCGAGCAAGGATTCCGAGGTTGTGGTTGACGCGCTTATACGACACGCCAGCAAGTTACCTCGGGAACTATATAAATCACTGACTTGGGACAGGGGTTCGGAAATGGCCGAGCACAACCGCTTTACTGTTGCTACCGACATTGAGGTCTATTTCTGCGATCCTCAACATCCCTGGCAACGCGGTTCGAACGAAAACACGAATGGGCTTCTGAGGCAATACTTCCCTAAAGGTACCGACTTCTCCGTCTACTCGCAGGCCAGACTGGATACCGTAGCCAGGCGGCTCAACGAACGCCCCCGGAAAACATTAAACTTCGACACGCCAGCTGAACGATTTAACCAAATCGTTGCGTCGACCGGTTGAATCCGCCATCCGTTTGAGCTTGTCGATCTGCGCCTTCAGCCGCTCGATCTCGAGTTCCCGTTCGGCCATGTCCCGCACGAGCCGTTCGATCTCGCCACTTTGTTCGGCAAACGACGCGCGTTGCGCAAGCACCAAGGCCTGCAGCGCGTGAACATCCTCAGGGAGATCGGCGCCGTTCGACATGAAGCGCAGTTTACGAGCCTTCCTCGCCGTTTACAACATCGACAGTGCAGCGGTGCGGCGTGGTTGCCGCCAGTCGATGCCCTCAAGCAACATCGACAGTTGAGCGGAGGTCAGGAAGACCTTGCCGCCATCGGCCTGTGGCCAGACGAAACGCCCTCGCTCCAACCGTTTGTAACATACCTCGAAATGCAGGCTCTGGGGCTGCCACAGAACATCTTGTCCGCATCACCCACCCGTTCCACCCGTTCAGCGGACAGCAACTTCTTTGTGTCGGTGAGCGCTATAACCGGTCTGGCCGGCGTCTCCTGCTGCGCATCGACGACAAGAGTTATTGCTCCGTTCCTCCGAAATGGACCGATATGAGCGAGCCTGATCCCGAGATCTCTATGGGACGAGAGCACGCGTTGTTCACGGTCAACGACTTGATGGAGCTTGTGCTACTCGTGAGACGTCTTTCGTACAGGCGTGCCGGGAGCGGTACTTGACCGTAAAGAGATTTTTGCCGCAAATGTAAGGTAATTAACGCCGCTGAATCCGAAGCTGCGTCTTAAATTGTGGGCATATAGCAACACTATGAAGGTTAGAAACTGAACGTCCTAGAGCTTGACAAAGCCTGTGGCGCGGCATAATTTAATTACAGTGAACTGCAACCATTTGGAGTGAATGTGCCGCCCAATGAACGCAAGCGCTCGAAGACGGATGTCCTCGCGGAGGACGGTACGCTGAATCCAACGCCGTCGAACGTTCTCGATGCCAAGTTCCACGAGGGTGGATTCTTCGATCCCCATGACGCTGTGCAGGTCAAGTATGAGATGTTGCGTCGCGTTTCTGTTGAGAAGGCCTCCATAACGCAGATCTCCGACGAATATGGTGTTTCGCGGCCAACCTTCTATCAGGCGCGAGCGGACTTCGAGCAAGGAGGAATCGCAGGACTGGTTCCAAGGAAACGAGGGCCGCATGGTCCGCACAAGATCCAGGGCGAGGTGTTGGCGTTCCTCAAGTTACAACACACGCCCGGAGAACCACTTCGGGCGCGCGAACTGGCAAAGCTGGTTCGCAAAGAATTTGGTCTGGATGTACACCCGAGAACGATCGAGCGAGCGTTCGGTGTAAAAAAAAAGGTGGAATAGCGGGATGCTGTGCCTGGCCGTCGGCCGTGTCGGCGCCGATCACCGCGCAATACGAGGTGATGCGTTCCGCCGCTCTTGGCCAGGCCTTGCCTGTGGAAGCCCGGCGCGGACTCAGCGTCTTCCTTGCGCGAGGGATGTGGGCGTGGGCACGCATGACGGTTCCGGGGCGTGCACCGCCCGAACCAAATGTTACCCGGTCATCGTCGAACGCTCAGCCCATCGAGCGTCAAGGCTTTATCTACGTACTCGCAGGCATGGCTGTGACGGTCAATGAGCGGAGAACATCGTGAACGCGTCCCTTAAAGTTCAGCCTCACCACCTCGAACGGAGCGCTTACCTCTACGTCCGGCAGTCGTCGATGCGGCAAGTCCTCGAGAACGTCGAGAGCACAAAGCGACAATATGCCCTGCGTGGACGCGCGACGGCGCTCGGCTGGCGTGACGAGCAGATCGTCACTATCGATAGCGACCAGGGGGAGTCTGGAGCATCGGCGTCCTGGCGGGAGGGGTTTCAACGATTGGTCACTGACGTGGGCATGGGCCGCGCAGGCATCGTCATGGGCCTGGAGGTGTCGCGCCTGGCCCGAAACAATGCTGACTGGCATCGGCTTCTGGAAATCTGCGCGCTCGCTGATACGCTGATTCTCGACGAAGACGGGATATACGATCCAGCAAGCTTCAATGACCGGCTCCTGCTTGAGCTCAAAGGAACAATGAGTGAAGCGGAGCTTCATGTTCTCAAAGCGCGCCTACGAGGCGGCATTCTGAACAAGGTGAATCGAGGCGAGTATCGGTGCGTGCTACCGACCGGCTTCGTATATGACGACCTTGGCAACGTAGTGCTTGACCCAGATTCCCAGGTCAGAGAGACCATCACATATTTCTTTGAGACGTTCTTGCGAGTCGGCTCTGCCAGCCAGACAGTCAAGGTCTTCAAGAAGGAAGGCCTCCTGTTTCCATCCCGTATGCGCAACGCGAAGTTCCTGGTCTTCCAGCACCTCACCGCGTCGACGGCACTTCGCATGTTGAACAATCCGCGCTACGCAGGCGCTTACGCCTACGGCCGGAGGCACTATCGCAAACTCGCAGACGGGCGGAAAGTGCCGAGAAAGCGTGGCCGCAATGACGGGCTTGCTTGCATTCCGGACGCCCATCCTGGATACATTACCTGGGAGCAGTATCAGCAGAACCTTGCTGTTCTGGAGACGAATGGTCGCGGGTATAAAGTCGCGCGATCATCGCCACCTCGCGAGGGAGCTGCTCTTCTGCAGGGACGCGCCATCTGCGGTCGTTGTGGTCGGTATCTCCGGCTCCGGTACGCTACGCGACGCGCACGACAGGAAGCCTGGTATGTCTGCGATCGAGCACAAGGCGCTCGTGGAGAACCTTGCTGCCAGTCAATTGCCGGAGCGCCGATTGATGAAGCAGTTGGCGCATTGATCGTCGCGTCGATGACTCCGGCTGCCGTTGAGTTGGCATGGGAGATACGTAAGGAAATTGAAGCGCGCCACGATGATGCCGATCGATTACGCCTGCGCGCTATCGAACGCGCCCAGTTCGATGCAGATCTTGCGCAACGACGCTTCATGCTGGTCGACCCAAGTAACCGACTGGTCGCCGACACACTCGAGCAAGAATGGAACGACAAGCTGCGCATATTGGCCGACGCGAGAGAACAAAGGGAGCGTAGCCAGCAGCAGGAGCGTCTCATACTCGACGATGCGATCCGCGATCGGCTCATCGCAATGACAGCGGACTTCAAAGCACTTTGGCGTGATCCATCGCTGGCGAATCGAGAGCGAAAGCGGCTGCTGGCCTACATCGTCGAGGACGTCACTCTGTGTTGAGGTGCGTGCAAAACTGACCCACTGGGGATGCGGACAAAATCTTGGACTACTTTGGAGGTAGTCCATGTATTCATACGAAGACCGCGTTCGGGCGGTCGAGCTGTACCTGAAACTCGGGAAGCGCATCAAGGCGACAATCCGCCAGTTGGG
>NZ_JAAGPN010000039.1:0-47155 GCF_017104805.1 Paraburkholderia sp. Ac-20347
CGCAGGCAGCGACGCCGACAGCAGCGCGCCGAACAGCGCGACACCGGCCACGGCGCCCGCGACCGCGCCGAGCGTGAGATTGCGCGTGCGATGCGGCGGTGCGGCGGCCACGGCCACCGGATGCGGCGTGTGGCGCGCGTGTTGTCCGCGCGGATTGACGAAGAACAGGTTGACGTCTTCTTCGACGAAACCGCGCGCGAACAGCTTGTCGGCGACGGCTTCGGCGGCGGGGAAGGTCGTGAAGCGCCCGGCGACGATCAGTGACATGGGAATCCCCCTTCGCAAGGTTGACTCACCGAAGGAAGACGCGCCGCGCGTGCGGCGCGCCGTAATCCCATGTTAGTGCGTGGCTACGCGAAACGTGAGGGCAAACGCGAGGGCAAACGTGAAGCGCGCCGCGCGGCCCGCGTCAGCCGCGCAGACGTGCGTTGCGCTGCGGCACGAGCCGCATCAGGCTTACGACGGCGGCCACGGCGGAGAACGCCGTCGCCACATACAGCGCGAGCGTCGGTCCATGCTGCGGCGCGACGCCGAAAATCAGCGCGACCAGCGCCGCGCCGAGCGTCTGTCCCGTGAGCCGCGCGGTGCCGAGCATGCCGCTTGCGCCGCCGCTGCGTTCGCGCGGCGCGGACGAAAGAATCTGCCGGTTGTTGGGCGACTGGAAAATGCCGAAGCCCGCGCCGCACAGCGCCATGCGCCAGCCGATGTCGAACACCGAGGGATGCGCGCCGAGCGTCGCGAGCGACAGCAGCCCGAGCGCGAACAGGACGAGGCCGATGCCGCCGAGCATGCCGGCGGCGTAGCGGTCGGACAGCCAGCCGGCGAGCGGCGCCGCGCCGATGATGACGAGCGGCCAGGGCGTCATCAGCAAGCCGGTGTCGACCTGAGAAAAACCGAGCGCGTCCTGCAACATGAACGGCAGCGCGACGAACGCGAGCATCTGCGCGCAGAACGAGCAGACCGAGGTGCTGATCGACAGCGCGAACACCGGATTGGCGAGCAGATCGACGGGCAGCAGCGGCGCGGGCTGGCTCAACTGGCGGCGCACGAAGAACCAGCCGACGACGACCGCGCCCGTGAGTTCGGCGGCGATCCAGAGGTGGTTCTCGCCGTGGCCGAAACCGTCGACGGCAAAGATCAGGAGACCGAACACGATGGCGTTGAAGACGGCGCTCACGTAGTCGTAGGGCGCGGGATGCCCTTCGTTCATCGGCAGCGCGCGCATGCCGAGCACGAAGGCGGCGATGCCGATCGGCACGTTGATCGCGAACAGCCAGGGCCACGTGGCGATGGCGAGCACGCCCGAAGCGAGCGTCGGGCCGACCGCCGAGGCGACGGCCACCACCATCGCGTTGATCGCCACGCCGCGCCCGAGCTGCGCGCGCGGATAGATCATGCGCACGAGCGCGGTGTTCACGCTCATGATGCCCGCGCCGCCGAAGCCCTGGATCATGCGCGCGAGCGCCAGTTGCGTGAGCGTGCCCGCGAGCGCGCAGCCGAGCGAGGCGACGGTGAAGAGCGCGAGACCGGCCAGATAGACGCGCTTGTAGCCGATGCGGTCGCCGAGCGAGGCGAGCGGCAGGAGCGAGATCGTCACCGAAAGCTGGTAGGCGTTGACGATCCAGATCGAGCTGGCCGCGCTCGCGCGCAGGTCGTGCGCGATGGTCGGCAGCGCGACGTTGGCGATCGCGCCGTCGAGCACGGCGAGCGTGATGCCGAGCGCGACCACGAGGATCGCGTAATAGCGTTGGGGGAAGGGCAGGCCGGATTCGGCGTCTTCGGCGGCGTCGATGGGGTGCGCGGCGGGCGCGCGCGATGAGGCGGTTGGCGTGGTGATCGGCATCGAGGAAGGACGGCGCGCGCCGCCGGAAGTTGCGTGGCGGCGCGTGCGGTGCGTGGGCGCGAGGCGCGCGTTATTTCAGTTCGTAGAGCCCGACGTAGGTCGTCGAGTCGATTTCGTTCAGATGCGTCATGAAGCGCGCGACCGCGTTGGTGGTCTCGGGCGTGACGGGCAGTTGCGCCGCTTTCAGCGCGTGCACGCGGAAGATGTAGCGGTGCGGCTTGTCCCCGCGCGGCGGCGCGGCGCCGCCGAAGCCGACCGTGCCGTAGTCGTTGCGCATCTGCACGGCGCCTTGCGGCAGCAGGCTGCCGTCGGGCTTGCCCGCGTTGCGCGCGAGCGAGCGCACGTCGGGCGCGATGTTGACCACGACCCAGTGCCAAAAGCCGCTGCCGGTGGGCGCGTCGGGGTCGTAGACGGTGATGGCGAAGCTTTGCGTGTCGGCGGGCGGGGCGTCCCATTGCAGCGCGGGCGAGACGTTGTCGCCATCGACGCCGAAGGCGCGATCGTCGAACTCCTGCGCCTTCGGCATGAAGCCATTGCCCGGAAAGTCGTCGGACCAGAGTCGAAAATCAGCCATCGGTTGCCTCCTTTGCGTGGGTGCCGGATCTTGAGCACGATGCGCGGACGTAGGCGGCGCGCAGCCTGCTCACAGCCTGTCGATCCAGTTTAGCACCGCGCTGCGCGGGCGCTTTCCCACGACGACACGCGTTCGCGCGGCTTCAGGTCGCAACGTCTCAGGCGCGCGCTTCGAACCACGCGCCTTGCTCCGTGGCGAGCCACGCGGCGAGCCGGTCGACGACCGCCTGCGGATCGCGTGACGCGCCGCGCAACGCACATTCCCAGATCACGGCGACGCGCCAGCCCTGGGCGGCGAGCGCGGCGATGGCTTTAGCGTCGTTGGCGCGGTTGCGGGCGATCTTGTCGCGCCAGAATTCGGGCCGCGTGGCGGGCCACTTGAAGAGCGCGCAGTCGTGGCCGTGCCAGAAGCAGCCGTGCACGAACACGGCGGCGCGGTAGCGCGGCAGGACGATGTCGGGGCGGCCCGGCAGTTCGCGTACGTCGAGGCGAAAGCGGAAGCCGCGCCGATGCAGCAGGCTGCGAATCAGGATTTCCGGCTTCGTGTTGCGCCCGCGAATGCCGGACATCATCCGGCTTCGGGTGGCGGCATCCACGACGTCGACCATGCTGATTCGTCCTGACGTGTGTGCGAAGGTCCGCTCAGGCCGATGCGGCGGCTTCGGCGGTGGCAGTCGCTGGTGTGCGGCGGCGGGTGGTTTTCGTGACGGCTTTCGCTGCGGGTTGTGCTTCGCCCAGCGTGACCGCTTCCTCAACCGATTTCTTGCCCGACTTCGCCGCGCGCTTACCAACCGGCGCTTTCGCGACCAGCGCGTCGAGATGCGGCATCATCGTGCGCGCCACTTCGCGCATCACCGGCATCACCACGCTGTTGCCGAACTGGCGATACGCCTGCGTGTCGCTCACGGTAATGCGGAACGTGTCGGGAAAGCCCATCAGGCGCGCGCACTCGCGCGGCGTCAGGCGACGCGGACGCAAGCCTTCGCCCTGATGCACGAGGATCTCGCTGCCGTCCTTGTGATAGCGCGCCGACAGCGTGCGCGTCACGCTCTCCGGAAACGCGAGACCGTAGCCGAAACCGTTGCCGGCCGCGCGATGCTTCTCGGCGTATTGCTGGAGATAGGCCCAGAGACCCGGCGTGAGCGTGTATTTCGGCTGTACGCGGCGCGCAGTGTGATCGAAGAAACGCTCGCCGTCCCATGGCAGAACCGGCTCGCTGCCGTCGGTGCGATGCAGGATCGAGGCGAGGCGCGGGCCGTCTTCGGGCAGACCGAGCGCGTCCCACGTGAACGAAGTCGGCTCGCGAAATCCGGCGATGATGATGCGCTCGCGATGCTGCGGCGTGAAATGGTGGCCGTCGATCACGCGGTAATGCACGTCGTAGCCGAGTTCGTCGCGCAGGACCTGCAGGATCACGTCGAAGGTGCGGCCCTTGTCGTGCGACAGCAGGTTCTTGACGTTCTCCAGCAGAAAGGCGGCCGGCCGCTTTTCGGCGATGATGCGTGCGACGTCGAAAAAGAGCGTGCCTTGCGTGGTGCACTCGAAACCGTGCGGACGGCCGAGCGCGTTCTTCTTCGACACGCCCGCGATCGAGAACGGCTGGCACGGAAAGCCCGCGAGCAGTACGTCGTGATCGGGCACGTCGGCGGCCTCGAACGCGGTGATGTCGCCGACGAAGGCGTGGCCGTTGGCGTCAGTCTGGCCGTAGTTCTCGAGATAGGTCTTCTTCGAGAACGGATTCCACTCGCTCGTCATCACGCAGCGGCCGCCGTGCGCCTCGAAGCCCATGCGGATCCCGCCGATACCCGCGAACAGATCGACGAAACGAAAGCGCGCGGGCGCGGCGTCGGCGCCCGACGCGGCGCCCTGGACGGGTTCGGCGCTGCGCAGCAATTCGCGCAACGCGGCTTCGAGCATGGCGGGGCAAGGCGTTTCGCCTTTTTCCCACCGGCGCACGGTCTTGACGTCCTTGCCGACATGGGCGGCGATCTGCTGCTGCGTGAAGCGCTGGCGTGCCTGCGCAAGCAGGTCTCGCGGTTGGGCCGGGTGCACGAAGTCCTCTCTGGGTATTTTGGCGGACATTATGACCGATGGTCGACCCGCGGCACCAGGATTTCCGGGCACGATCAGACAGACGTGCGCGTGCCTCGACCGCGACGCGGCGGCGAGAAACGGCAAGATGCAGTGAAAAGGCGTGAATAGCGCTGAAACGCAGCGCAACGGCGCGGATCAGTGGCGCGCGGCTTGTCCGATGATCTGCTTGGCGGTTGCGGCGGCGGACGTCTCGGCGTTCAGTTCGTAGAGATCGAGCTGGATGAGCAGGCTGTCGATCTTGGCGAGCTGGCCTTTATTGACGTGCCCGGTATCGAGCAGCCGATGCAGACGCGAGCGCCAGTACATGACTGGGAGGATGGGGCCGCCGAAATCGCCCGAGAGCGAAAGCGGCATGACGCGCCGAATATGCGCGATGTCCTGGTCGATGAGATTCGACATCAGGTGGCCGGCCGGGAGGGGACGTGTCGTGTCCATGTACGAAGATTACGACAGTTCCGACCCCAACTTAAGGGTCGCGAACCCCCGTATTTACCCTGATGCGCGTCGGCGATTCAGCCGATCAACAACATGGCCAACGATGACGCGACCATGGCGGCGAGCGCGGCGATCAAGGCGAATACGTAGGGCGAAGTCATGACGATGGTCTCCTTCTTTTGTTGGAGACCATGGTAGGCGAAGGCGGTCCGCGTGAAAGTTAACAATTGACAAACCACTGTCAGACATCGCGCGCGGCCCGTCAGGCTTACTCCTCGGACGAATCCGCGGCTTCCGGCGAATCCGGAGTTTCCGGCTCGACCGGCGCAGGGCCTTGGGCCGCACCTTCGAGGAAACGGCGCGTCGCTTCGAACGACGCGAGCATCTGCTCGGGCCACGGCGTTTGCAGCATCAGGGCCTGATGGTTTTCGAACGCCGAGTTCAACAGCTTGACGAGTTCGGGCGAGCTCAGATGGCGCAGCAGCACGCTCACGGCGATCGCGGTGGCCTGGCTCGCGCCGGCCGTCTGCAGTTCCGAATGGGTGAGGGCGGCGACTTGCTTGTGGATGTCCATGGTGAATCAGCCTGAAAAAATTGGATGCGAAGAAGGGCGGGCGCACGCGCAAGCGTAATGCATTGGCGATGCCTGGCCAGCACGACGAAATGGAACGCCTGGAGCGGCGGATGAGGGAGGCGCTGGAATCGGAATCCGAACCGGCGCGCAGGACGCGTGCCGCCGGAAACGATGCAACGAGGCGCGCGGTCTCGCGTGTGGGCTGGTCCCCCTGGCAGGAATCGAACCTGCATCTAGCGCTTAGGAGGCACTTGTTCTATCCATTGAACTACAGGGAGCGGTCAGGTCCGCGCGCGAGGCGCATGCGCCGGGCTCCGCCAAGCCGCCATGTTTCCCAAGTCACCCGTCATGGCGCGGAGCCGTCGCACTGTTCTGGGGCGGCCCGGACTGTACGCGGATCGAACCGCGGCCGGGCTGCGCGCCACGTGCGACGCAGGCGCAAGAGTATAGCAAACACATTCCGGCAGGAAACCACCCGCCGATGCGTCGGTGGCTCAGTTCAGCGGACCCGTTCAGCGAGCCCGCGCGCGCCGATCAGAACTCGACGACGGCGAATTCGGCCTTGCCCACGTCGCAAAGCGGGCAGCGCCAGTCTTCGGGGATATCCGCGAAGCGCGTGCCGGCGGCGATGCCTTCGTCGGGCAACCCTTCTTCTTCGTTATAGATCCATCCGCAGATCAGACAGACCCAGCTTTTGTATTCGATCACTTCGCTCACAACACACCTTTGGTTCAATTCGATGCCGATGCCCGTCATTTGCCCCCATTTGGCGGGGCGATGGGCGACCCGCGATGTTACCGGAAAACGGTGAAGGCGCCGAAAGCGGCCTGGGCCAACATGTCGCAGTTTGACGGCGCGCAGTCACGGACGCGGTGTAAGCTGGGGCGCAAACGAACAAAGGATCGCAAACCGGATCACAAACCGCCGCGGGGAACGCGCCGGGCAGATCGCCCGCAAATCACCTACAACCGACAGCATCGACATCATTCTCAGGAGCATCACGATGACTCGCAAAATCTGGCTCGCCGGCGCGACGTTGAGCGCCTTCGCAACCTTGTTCGCGGCAAGCGGCGCGGCGCGCGCCGAGGGCGTCTACTTCATCGAGCCGAAAGACGGCGCGACGGTCAGCAATCCCGTGCACGTGAAATTCGGCGTCGACGGCATGACGGTCGCGCCCGCCGGCACGACCACGCCGAACACGGGCCACCACCATCTGCTGATCGACGGCAAGGCGCTGCCGCAGGGCGAAGTCGTGCCCGTCAACGAAAAATCGATCCACTACGGCAAAGGCCAGACCGAAGCCGACGTGACGCTGCCGCCCGGCGACCACACGCTCACGGCGCAATTCGCCAACGGCGCGCACCAGTCCTACGGCCCGGCGTGGAGCCAGACCATCACGGTGCACGTGAAGTAAGCGGCGCAGCCGTGTGACGGCGCGCGGTGCGTTCAGGCCGGGTTCGCCCCGATCGGCCCAGGTCCCGCCCGCGCGCCCCGGTACAATACGCGCTTGCTCTCCAACGCAGGCCACGGTCCCATCCATGTCGCTTTACACCATCACCGGCGCGCAACTCGCGTTCGGCCACGTCGCGCTGCTCGATCACGCGGACTTTTCGCTCGAAGCCGGCGAACGCGTCGGCCTGATCGGCCGTAACGGCGCGGGCAAGTCGTCGCTGCTCACGATCGTCGCCGATCTCGCGAAGCCCGACGACGGGCTCGTCACGCGCCAACAGAATCTCTCGACCGTCTACGTGCCGCAGGAGCCCGATTTCGACGTCGAGGCCACGGTGTTCGACACGGTCGCCTCGGGTCTCGCCACGGCGCGCGCGCTGCTCGACGAATACGACGCGGTCGCGCACAAGCTCGCCGACACGCCCGAAGGCGTCGAACACGATGCGCTGCTCGCGCGCATGAACGTGCTGCAATCGTCGCTCGACGCCGCCGACGCCTGGAACTGGCGTACGCGCGTCGCGACCACGCTCGCGCAGATCGGTCTCGACGGCGACGCACGCGTCGGCGCGCTCTCGGGCGGCATGCAAAAGCGCGTGGCGCTGGCGCGCGCGCTGGTCGTGCAGCCCGACGTGCTGCTGCTCGACGAACCGACCAACCACCTCGATTTCGACGGCATCCGCTGGCTCGAAGAACTGCTCGTGTCGCAGCGTTCGAGCCTGCTGTTCATCACCCACGACCGCGCGTTCCTCGACCGCGTGGCCACGCGCATTGTCGAACTCGATCGCGGCAAGCTGCTCTCGTATCCGGGCAACTTCACGCAGTATCAGGAGCGCAAGGCGCAGCAGCTCGAAGTGGAGCGCGTCGAAAACGACAAGTTCGACAAGCTGCTCGCGCAGGAAGAAGTGTGGATCCGCAAGGGCGTGGAAGCGCGCCGCACGCGCAGCGTCGGGCGCATCGCGCGGCTCGTGCAGATGCGCAGTGAACGCAGTGAACGCCGCAACGTGCAGGGCAACGTCAAGCTCGACGTCGCGCAGGGCGACAAGTCGGGCAAGATCGTCGCCGAACTGACCGACGTGACCAAGCGCTACGGCGGACGCACCATCGTCGATACGTTCTCGGCCACGGTCATGCGTGGCGACAAGATCGGCTTCGTCGGCCCGAACGGCGCGGGCAAGACCACGCTGCTCAAGATGATTCTCGGCGAACTGAAGCCCGACGAGGGCACGGTGCGCGTCGGCACGAACCTGCAGGTGGCGTACTTCGACCAGATGCGCGCGCAGCTCGACCTCGAAAAGAGTCTCGCCGATACCATCAGCCCGGGCAGCGACTGGGTCGAGATCAACGGCGCGAAGAAGCACGTGATGAGCTATCTGGGCGACTTCCTGTTCGCGCCGGAGCGCGCGCGTTCGCCCGTGAAGTCGCTCTCGGGCGGCGAGCGCAACCGGCTGCTGCTGGCGCGTCTGTTCGCGCGTCCGGCGAACGTGCTGGTGCTCGACGAACCGACCAACGACCTCGACATTCCCACGCTCGAACTGCTCGAAGAACTGCTCGCAGACTACGACGGCACCGTGCTGCTCGTGAGCCACGACCGCGCGTTCCTCGACAACGTGGCGACGTCGGTGATCGCCTCGGAAGGCGAGGGCAAGTGGCGCGAATACGTGGGCGGCTTCAGCGACTGGCAGACGCAGAGCGCGCGCTCGCAGGAAATGGCCGAGGCCCGCGCGCCGAAGGAAGCCGCGCCGGCCGCCGCCGCGCCGAAGGACAGCGCGACGGGCCGCAACGCGCAGCGCAGCGTGAAGCTGTCGTTCAAGGAGCAGCGCGAGCTGGAGGAACTGCCCAAGCGCATCGAGGCGCTGGAAACGGAGCAGAAGACCATCGGCGCGACCATCGAGGAAGGCTCGATCTTCGCGAAGGACGCGCAGGAAGGCACGCGTCTGAGCGAGCGTTATGCGGCGATCGACGAGGAATTGCTGCTCGCGCTGGAGCGCTGGGAAGAGCTGGAAGCGAAGCGCAAGTGATGTGGTGCAAGAAAAGCGGCCTGCGGGCCGCTTTTTTATTCCGCCTGCAATTTCAACAGCTTTTGCTGCAGCTCGGGCACCCAGGTTTGCACGGTGCTCCAGACGATGCTCGTGTCGACAGAAAAATACGCGTGCGAGACGCGATTGCGCATGCCATACACCGCTTCCCACGGTATTTCCGGGTGAGCGGCGGCAAACTCCGGGTCGCCGCGCATGATATTGCGGGCGGCTTCACCGATGATTTCGAGGTTCCGCACGACGGCGTCGATCGCCATGGGGAGTGGCTTCGAAGCTTTCCAGCGAAAGCGGCGCGACATAGCTGCGAATACGCTCGACAGCGTCGAGCATGTGCTGCAGGTAATCCGGCGTGCGCAGATCTTCCTTCCTCATACCGGCACCGAGTTCGCCACGACGCTCGCGCGAAATTTTTCCGGCAAGGCTTTGGGTGTCAGCACGTCGACCTTCACGCCCAGCAGCGCTTCCAGCCGCAACTGGATTTGCGCGATGTCGATCAGTGTGGTCTGCGGCGTCGGATCGACCAGCAGATCGAGATCGCTCCCCTCATCATCCTCGTCGCGCGCGGACGAACCGAACACGCGCGCATTCGTCGCGTGATGACGCGCGACGATTTCACGGATTTCCGCGCGGTGCGCGCGCAAAGCTTCGGACGGTCTCATGACAGCTCCCGGCTCCCCATTCCCAGCAAAGGTTGCAACGAACAGTCCACCCCGATCTGGCGCCGGACAAGGCCCCCAAACCGGCGCCCAAACCGGCGCCCAAACCCCTTGCCGCAAGCGGCTCATTCTACGCGAAGCGCGTCTCGCGCCGCCCCTCGGCCGAACGGCCGACCCCTTCGCAAATTGCCGCGCGGTCCCAAATCAGTACAATACCTCGCGAATACGGTGGAGCGGGCACGCGCGCCGCGCCTGCGAGCCAGGCGAGCAGCCCGTCCACGCCCTTGTTTCGTTTCGATTTTTTTGAACGCTCAACGCGTTTTCCACGCAGATGTCCACAGAAGCTGTGGACAAGCGCGCGGACAACCCCTGTGGATCACCATGTCAACGAAGAAGTCCAACGCTGGAAACACTGGCTATAGCGAAGCGTCGATCAAGGTGCTCAAGGGCCTCGAGCCCGTCCGGCAGCGGCCGGGCATGTACACGCGCACCGAGAATCCGCTGCACATCATCCAGGAAGTCATCGACAACGCCTCGGACGAGGCGCTCGGCGGCTACGGCAAGCGCATCACGGTGACGCTGCACGCCGACCATTCCGTGTCGGTCGAGGACGACGGCCGCGGCATTCCGTTCGGCCTGCATCCCGAAGAGAAGGTGCCGGTCGTCGAGATCGTGTTCACGCGCCTGCACGCGGGCGGCAAGTTCGACAAGGCCGCCGGCGGCGCCTACACGTTCTCGGGCGGCCTGCACGGCGTCGGCGTCTCGGTGACCAACGCGCTCTCCACGCGCCTCGACGTGACCGTCTGGCGCGACGGCAAGGTCGCCGAAATCGGCTTCTCGAACGGCGACGTCACGAAGCCGCTGACTTCGCGCAACGCCTCGCGCGACGAAAAGAAAACCGGCACGCTCGTGACCGCCTGGGCCGATCCCAAGTATTTCGACTCGCCCAATCTGCCGCTCGGCGAATTGCAGCGTCTGCTGCGTTCGAAGGCCGTGCTGCTGCCGGGCGTCGAAGTGACGCTCGTCGTCGAGAAGACCGGCGAGCGCCAGAGCTGGAAGTACGAAGACGGCCTGCGCGGCTATCTGCTCGAAGGCATGGGCGGCGCCGATCTGCTGATCCCGCTGTTCGAAGGCGAGCGCTACGCCGACGCCCGCACGACCGACGACACCTTCGCCGAAGGCGAGGGCGCCGCGTGGGTCGTGGCCTGGAGCGAGGAAGGCGCACTCACGCGCGAGTCCTACGTCAATCTGATTCCCACGCCCGCGGGCGGCACGCACGAAAGCGGCCTGCGCGACGGTCTGTTTCAGGCGGTCAAGAGCTTCGTCGAATTGCACAATCTGCAGCCGAAGGGCGTGAAGCTGCTGCCCGAAGACGTGTTCGCGCGCGTCTCGTTCGTGCTCTCGGCGAAGGTGCTCGATCCGCAGTTCCAGGGGCAGATCAAGGAGCGCCTGAACAGCCGCGACGCCGTCAAGCTCGTCTCGTCGTTCTCGCGTCCGGCGCTCGAACTGTGGCTCAACCAGCACGTCGAGCACGGCAAGAAGCTCGCCGATCTCGTCATCAAGCAGGCGCAGGCGCGCACGCGCGCGGGCCAGAAGGTCGAGAAGCGCAAGAGCTCGGGCGTGGCCGTGCTGCCCGGCAAGCTGACCGACTGCGAAGCGACCGACATCGCGCGCAACGAGCTGTTCCTCGTCGAGGGCGACTCGGCGGGCGGTTCGGCGAAGATGGGCCGCGACAAGGAGTACCAGGCCATCCTGCCGCTGCGCGGCAAGGTGCTCAACACCTGGGAAACCGAGCGCGACCGCCTGTTCGCCAACAACGAAGTGCATGACATTTCGGTGGCGATCGGCGTCGATCCGCACAGCCCCGACGAGACCGTCGATCTCTCGAATCTGCGCTACGGCAAGATCTGCATTCTTTCTGATGCAGACGTCGACGGCTCGCACATCCAGGTGCTGCTGCTCACGCTGTTCTTCAAGCATTTCCCGCAGCTGATCGAGCGCGGCCACGTGTACGTGGCGCGTCCGCCGCTGTTCCGCGTCGACGCGCCGGCGCGCGGCAAGAAGCCCGCGCAGAAGCTCTACGCGCTCGACGAAGGCGAACTCGAAGCGATTCTCGACAAGCTGCGCAAGGACGGCGTGCGCGAGACGCAATGGAGCATAAGCCGCTTCAAGGGCCTCGGCGAAATGAGCGCCGAACAGCTCTGGGACACGACGATGAATCCCGACACGCGCCGCCTCTCGCCCATCCTGCTCGGCGACCTCGACTACGAGTCGACCGTCGCGCGCATGACCATGCTGATGGGCAAGGGCGAAGCGGCCTCGCGCCGCTCGTGGCTCGAAGAAAAGGGCAACGAAGTCGAAGCGGACATCTGACCGCCTCCCGTTCACCCGCCCGCACACGATTACGGACTGATTGAAACATGGACGATCTTTTTGCTGAAGTGAATGGCGCCGCGGAAGGCGGCGACTCGCTCACGCTCGGCCACTACGCGGAGCGCGCGTATCTCGACTACGCCGTGAGCGTGGTCAAGGGCCGTGCGCTGCCCGACGTCTGCGACGGCCAGAAGCCGGTGCAGCGCCGCATCCTGTTCGCGATGAACGAAATGGGCCTCGGCGACAACGCCAAGCCTGTGAAGTCGGCGCGCGTGGTCGGCGACGTGCTCGGCAAGTACCACCCGCACGGCGACCAGTCGGCGTACGACGCGCTCGTGCGCCTCGCGCAGGACTTCTCGATGCGCTATCCGCTCATCGACGGTCAGGGCAATTTCGGCTCGCGCGACGGCGACGGCGCGGCGGCCATGCGTTATACCGAAGCGCGCCTCACGCCCATCGCGAAGCTGCTGCTCGACGAAATCGACATGGGCACCGTCGATTTCATGCCGAATTACGACGGCTCGTTCCAGGAACCGAAGACGCTGCCCGCGCGTCTGCCGATGCTGCTGCTCAACGGCGCGTCGGGCATCGCGGTCGGTCTCGCCACGGAAATCCCGTCGCACAACCTGCGCGAAGTCGCGGCGGCGGCCGTCGCCATGATCCGCAATCCGAAGCTCACGCACGCGGAGATCATGGAGAAGGTGCCGGGCCCCGACTTCCCGGGCGGCGGCCAGATCATTTCGAGCGAAGCGGAAATCGCGGCGGCCTACGAATCGGGCCGCGGCAGCCTGAAGGTGCGCGCGCGCTGGAAGATCGAAGACCTCGCGCGCGGCCAGTGGCAACTGGTCGTCACCGAATTGCCGCCGAATACGTCCGGCCAGAAGGTGCTCGAGGAAATCGAAGAGCTGACCAACCCGAAGCTCAAGCTCGGCAAGAAGACGCTCACGCCGGAACAGCTGCAGAGCAAGCAGACCATGCTCGGCCTGCTCGACGCCGTGCGCGACGAGTCGGGTAAGGACGCGCCCGTGCGTCTCGTGTTCGAGCCGAAGACCAGCAAGATCGATCAGGCCGAGTTCGTCAATTCGCTGCTCGCGAACACGAGTCTCGAATCGAACGCCTCGCTCAATCTGGTGATGATCGGCGCCGACGGACGTCCGCGCCAGAAGGGCATCAGCGAGATCATCGGCGAGTGGATCGGCTTCCGTTTCGCCACGGTCACGCGCCGCACGCAGCATCGCCTGACCAAGGTCGACGACCGCATCCACATCCTCGAAGGGCGGATGATCGTCTTCCTCAACATCGACGAGGTCATCCGCATCATCCGCGAGTCGGACGAGCCGAAGGCCGCGCTGATGAGCGCGTTCGGTCTGTCCGAGCGCCAGGCCGAGGACATTCTTGAAATCCGTCTGCGTCAATTGGCGCGGCTCGAGAAGATCAAGATCGAGAAGGAACTCGCGGAACTGCGCGACGAGAAGGCCAAGCTCGAAGAACTGCTCGCGAACGAGTCGTCGATGAAGCGGCTCATCGTGAAGGAAATCGAAGCCGACGCGAAGCAATACGGCGACGACCGCCGCACGCTGATCCAGCAGGAAAAGCGCGCGACCTTCGAAGTGCGTGTCGTCGACGAACCGGTCACGGTCGTGGTGTCGCAGAAGGGCTGGGTGCGTGCGCTCAAGGGCCACGGCCTCGACAGCCAGAGCTTCACGTTCAAGGCCGGCGACGGTCTCTACGCGGCGTTCCAGTGCCGCACGCCCGACGTGCTGATCGCGTGGGGCAGCAAGGGCCGCGTCTATTCGGTGTCGGTCGCGCAACTGCCGGGCGGCCGCGGTGACGGCGTGCCGGTCACGTCGCTGATCGAGCTCGAAGCGGGCACGCATCTGCTGCATTACTTCGCGGCGAGCGCCGACCAGCCGCTGCTGCTCGCGTCGAGCAACGGCTTCGGCTTTATCGCGAAGATCGGCGACATGGTCAGCCGCGTGAAGGCGGGCAAGGCCTTCATGACGATCGACGAAGGCTGCACGCCGCTCGCGCCGATGCCGATGCTGCCGGGCGCGATCCAGGTCGCGTGTCTGTCGTCGGGCGGACGCCTACTGGTGTTCGGCCTCGACGAGATGAAGACGCTGTCGGGCGGCGGCCGCGGCGTCACGCTGATGCAACTCGACGACAAGGAAACGCTGACGCAGGCGCTGGCGATCTCGGCGGCGGGCGTGGTGCTCGTGGGCACGGGCCGCGCGCAGAAGCCGGGCGAGGACCTGATGGCGGGCGCGGTGCTTGCGCCGCAGATCGGCAAGCGTGCGCGCAAGGGCCGCGCGCCGGACTCGAAGCTCAAGGTCATCACGGGCATGCGTCCGGTGCTGCCGGGCTGATTGGATTCGCAGTCAGCGGCGCACATCCGGTACGAACGGTCGACGGGCATGAAATAATGCCGCGGCGGTTCGTACCGGAATCTTTTTCAAGCACGAGGAATTTCAAGCATGGGTCACGCGATCGAAGTCGCGCTGTTTTTGCATCTCTTGAGCGTGGCCGTGTGGGTAGGCGGCATGGTGTTCGCACACTTCTGTCTGCGCCCGGCGCTGGAAGATCTTTCGCCGCAGTTGCGCCTGCCGCTGATCGAATCGGTGTTCAGCCGCTTCTTCAACTGGGTCGGCATCTCCATCATCGTGATCCTGCTGACGGGCGGCTTCCTGCTGATGCAATTCGGCGGCGGTCACGCCACGTGGCAACTGCACGCAATGGCGGGTCTGGGCGTCATCATGATGCTGATCTTTGGTCACGTGCGCTTCGCGGTGTTTCCGCGCATCCGCCGCGCCGTGCAGGCGCAGAAGTGGCCCGACGGCGCGCGCGCCGTGGGTTCGATGCGCCGCCTCGTGTTCATCAATCTCGTGCTCGGCGTCGTGACGATCGGCGTGGCGGCGCTGGCGCGCGGGTTCTGATTCTTCCGCTTTAGCGCGCTTTGTCGCCAATTCGCGGCGCGTCGTGAGTCGCAGATTCAACGCGACTCAAAGACGCTCCGCGAGCGCGTAACGCTGCATGCAGCGCTCCATCGCGCCGAAGAACGCTTCTTCGGCCGCATTCATCTTGCGGTCGCGATGCCACAGCAAGTGGATATCGACGTCCGCGAGACCTTCCTCCGGCGGCAGTTGCCATAAGCGCTGCCGCGCCAGATCGTCCTTCACCGCGTGCTCGGGCAGGCAGCCGATGCCGTAGCCCGCGAAGATCAGCCGCCGCACTTCGTCCAGACTCGGCGACGACGCCACGATCCGCCCCGTAAAGCCGCGCTGATCGCGAAACACCGTGAGCGGCGAGAGGCTGTCGCCGATCTGGTCGCTCGTGAACGACACGAAATTCTCCGCGAGCAGATCCTCCATCGTCAGTTGCGAGAGGCCGAACAGCCGGTGATGGCGGCCGCAGAAGATCGCATAGCGCTGGCGCAGGAAGCAGCGCATCTCCAGTTTGTCGACGGGCGTGCGGCACAGGCTCAGGCCCGCGGTCGCGGTCTTCTGCAGCACCGACGAAATGATGTCCGACGAGCGCATCACCTCGATCTGCAAGTCGATACGCGGATACGCGACGTGGAATTCCGCGAGGAATTCGTCGTAGACGCGCGACTCGATGCGGCTCACCGTGAGCAGGCGGATCGAGCCGGTGATGTCGGCGGTGCGCTCGTCGAGTTCGGTTTCGAGCCGCGAGATGTTGCCGTAGATGTCGCTCGCGATCCGATACACCTCTTCGCCCGCCTGGGTGGGCACGAACTGCGCGCCGCGCCGCTCGATGAGCTTGCGGCCGAGCGCGTCTTCGAGGCGCTTGAGCGCCTGGCTCACGGCGGGTTGCGTGACGTAGAGGCGCGCGGCGGCGCGGCTCAGGCTGCGCTCCTGCATGATTGCGAGGTAGGTGCGCAGCAGATTCCAGTCGAGGCGGTCGTTCAGAAAACGGGTGGTGTCGGCGCGCATGGGCGTCTCCGAAAGGCGGTGCGACGGGGCATTCCGCCGTAGGTATAAGCCAGAATTATGCGCTGAATAATAACGCGAAATTTGACTAATGATTTGTGGCCAGCGATAAAGCTTGCGTGCGCGTTGCCTGCCTTCGGCTTCGATGCGACGCGCAACGCCCGATAACGCCGGACAACATCACGCAACACCCGCGCAAGACGATTCGCGCCCGAGGAGACTGACCAGATGACCACCCCACAAACCCCCGCCCGGCAACCGGTGCGCGCCGCCGCCGCGGCGTTCATCGGCACCATGATCGAGTGGTACGACTTCTACATCTACGCCACGGCCGCCGCGCTCGTGTTCGGCGAACTGTATTTCCCGTCCGAAGACCGCTTCGTGAGCACGATGGCGTCGTTCGCCACCTTCGCCGTGGGCTTCTTCGCGCGTCCGCTCGGCGGCCTGATCTTCGGGCATCTCGGTGACCGCATCGGCCGCAAGAAAGCGCTCATGACCACGCTGATGATGATGGGCGTCGCGACCGTCTGCGTCGGTTTGCTGCCGTCGTACGCGAAGGTCGGCGCGCTCGCGCCCGCGCTGCTGGTGCTGCTGCGCGTGGTGCAGGGCATCGCCGTGGGCGGCGAGTGGGGCGGTGCGGTGCTGATGGCGGGCGAACACGCGCCCGAAGGTCGCCGCACCTTCTTCGCCTCGTTCGCGCAGCTCGGCTCGCCGGCGGGCCTGATTCTGTCGCTGCTCGCGTTCCGCTCGGTCACGTCGCTCGACAAGGCCGATTTCCTCTCGTGGGGCTGGCGTCTGCCGTTCCTCGTCTCGGCCGTGCTGCTCGTGGTCGGCATCATGATCCGTCTTGGCGTGAACGAGTCGCCGGAATTCGAGAAGCTCAAGGATCAGCGCCGCACCGTGAAGCTGCCGGTCGCGGAGGTGTTCAAGTCGGCGTGGGGCCTCGTGCTGCTGTGTATCGGCGCGAACACGATCGGCATCGCGGGCGTGTACTTCACGAACACCTTCATGATCGCGTACACGACGCAGTACGTCGGCATCACGCGTTCGCTGATTCTCGACTGCCTGTTCATCGTCGCGTTCATCCAGTTCCTTTCGCAGCCGCTCGCCGCGTGGCTCGCCGAACGCATGGGCGGCGCGCGCTTCCTCAAGTGCGCGGCGGTCGCGGCGATGGTCTCGCCGTATCCGATGTTCATGCTCGTGCAAACGGGGCAGGTCGTGCCGATGGTGATCGGCATCGCCATCGCGGTGGTCTGCATGGCGAGTTTCTATTCGGTGATCGCGGGCTTCGTCTCGGGCGTGTTCCCGACGCGCGTGCGCTACTCGGCGATCTCGCTCTCGTACCAGGTGTGCGGCGCGATCGCGGGCGGTCTCACGCCGCTCGTCGGCACCTGGCTCGCGCATCGTTACACGGGCCAGTGGTGGCCGCTGGCGGTGTTCTACACCTGCCTCGCAGGCATCTCGCTGTTCTGCATCGTCGGGCTCGATGCGCGCCGCAGCCAGCACGCGCACGACGAGTCCGCCGCCAAGGTAGTGGGTTCGCATTGATGCGCCTGCAAATCGCCTTGTGAAGCAAAGAAGCAAGCAAAGAATCAAGCAATAAACCAGGAATTGAATCGATGAAAGCACTTCTGCATATCGACGGCCCACGTCTGTGGGCGAGTCTCACGGAGATGGCAAAGATCGGTGCGACGGCGGGCGGCGGCGTGCGCCGTCTCGCGCTCACCGAAGAAGACCGCCGCGGCCGCGAGCTGTTCGCGACGTGGTGCCGCGAAGCCGGCATGAGCGTGTGGACCGACGAAGTCGGCAACCTGTTCGCGCGCCGCGCCGGCACCGACGCGAACGCCGCGCCCGTGATGATGGGCAGCCACCTCGACACGCAGCCCGAAGGCGGCCGCTTCGACGGCGTGTATGGCGTGCTGGCCGCGCTCGAAGTGGTGCGCGCGCTCAACGACGCCGATGCCGTCACGGAGAAGCCCATCGAGATCTGCTCGTGGACCAACGAGGAAGGCGCGCGCTTCACGCCCGCGATGCTCGGCTCGGCGGTGTTCGCCGGCGCGATGACGCTCGACGACGCGCTCGCACGCACCGACGCCGACGGCGTGACGCTCGGCGCGGCGCTCGACGCATGCGGCGCGCGCGGCACGCATCCCGTGCAGGGCGTGGCGGTCGACAGCTACTTCGAGGCGCACATCGAACAAGGCCCGATCCTCGAAGCGAACGGCACCACCATCGGCGTGGTGACGGGCGGCCAGGCGATCCGCTGGTTCGACGTGACGGTGACGGGCGTGGCCGCGCACGCGGGCACGACACCGATGCGATATCGCAAGGACGCCTTCTTCGGCGCGGCGCAGATGGCGCTGGAAATCGAGCGCGTGATGGCGCGCTACGCGCCGCTCGGTCTGGTGACGATCGGCCAGATCCAGGTTGCCAATTCGTCGCGCAATACGATTGCCGCGAACCTCACGTTCACCGTCGATCTGCGTCATCCCGACGATGCGCAGATCGACGCGATGGAGCGCGATCTGCGCGCCGTCTGCGCGTCGGTGGCGGCGGGGCGCGGTCTCGGTGCGCAGATCCAGCATTGCTGGACCAGCCCGGCGACGCCGTTCGACGCCGCGTGTGTGGGTCTCGTCGCCGAGGCCGTGGAAGCGCTTGGCTATCCTAACGAACGCATCGTGAGCGGCGCGGGCCACGACGCCATCCACCTCGCGCGCTATTGCCCGACCGCGATGGTGTTCATCCCCTGCGTGGACGGCCTCTCGCACAACGAAGCCGAAGACGCGCTGCCCGAGGACGTGACCGCGGGCACCAACGTATTGCTCAACGCCGTGGCGGCGCGCGCCGGTGCGCGCGTACCGCAGGCGGTGAACGCAGAAGCCGACGCATGACGGAGAACGAACGATGAAGACCTGGTTTCACCCCGAACAGTTGCTGCACCATCCGCGTACCTATCTGTCGCGCGGCCAGATGCGCGAGCCGCAGGAAGTGCCCGAGCGCGCCGCGCGTCTCGTGGCCGCCGCGCATTCGCTCGGCTTCAGCGTGAGCGAGCCCGCCGACTTCGGCACCGCGCCGATCGCCGCCGTGCACGACATGAACTATCTGCGCTTCCTCGAAGAAGCGCACGCCGAATGGAAGCGCATGCCCGACGATTGGGGCGACGAAGTGATGTCGAACATCTACGTGCGCGATCCGAATCCGCTGCGCGGCGTGCTCGCGCAGGCGGCGCGTTATCTCGCCGACGGCAGTTGCCCGGTCGGCGCGAATACGTGGCGCGCGGCGTACTGGTCGGCGCAGAGCGCGCTGGCCGCGGCGGCAACCGTCAACGAAGGCGCGGGCGCGTCGTATGCGCTGTGCCGTCCGCCCGGCCATCACGCGCGTGCGGACGCGGCGGGCGGCTTCTGCTACCTGAACAACGCGGCGATCGCGGCGCAGTCGCTCAAGAGCCGCTTCAAGCGCGTGGCGATTCTCGACACCGACATGCACCACGGCCAGGGCGTGCAGGAAATCTTCTATGGCCGCGACGATGTGCTCTACATCTCGATCCACGGCGATCCGACCAACTTCTATCCGGTGGTCGCGGGCTACGAAGACGAACGCGGCGCGGGCGAGGGCGAGGGCTACAACGTCAATCTGCCGATGCCGCATGGCGCGAGCGAGGATGTGTTCTTCGAGCGTGTCGAGTCGGCGTTGCGCGTGTTGCGGCGGTTCCAGCCCGACGCGCTGGTGCTCGCGCTCGGCTTCGACATCTACAAGGACGATCCGCAGTCGAAGGTGGCCGTGAGCACCGAGGGCTTCGGCAAGCTCGGCGAAGCGATCGGCGCGCTCGGTCTGCCTTCGGTGATCGTACAGGAAGGCGGTTACCACCTCGAAAGCCTGGAGGACAATGCGCGGGCGTTCTTCGGCGGCTTTGGCGCGAAGCATGCGCGCTGACGCAGGCTGACGCCCGCGTCGAAAAACAAAAGGCGCACCCGTCGGGGTGCGCCTTTTTTGTTTGGGCGTCGAAGCGCTAACTCACGCTCGACGTTCGCTCAACTTCCGCTCAACGCTCTATCAACGCGGTTGCGAAGCGTCGCTCACCCGCTCGCCATGCTGCTCGCTCACGCCGGAACCCGGCTGCGCCGCGCCGCATACGCCGAAGCGCTCGATCAGCGCCGGCACGCCTTCCACGGGCACGGGCCGCGAGAACAGGAAGCCTTGCGCCTCGATCGGACCGAGCGCGGCGAGCCACGCGATCTGCTCCTCGGTTTCCGTGCCTTCGACGACCACGGTGAGCCCCAGCGAGCGCGCGAGATTGACGATGGCCGACACCATCACGCAAACGCTGCGGTCGGCGGGAATCGCCTGCACGAACGAGCGGTCGACCTTGAGCGTGTCCACGGCGAAGCGGTTCAGATACGAGAGCGACGAATAGCCCGTGCCGAAGTCGTCGAGCGCGACGCGCACGCCAAGGCGCTTGAGCGCGAAGATCTTCTCGGAGACGAGTTCCGGATACTCCATCATCGCCGTCTCGGTGATTTCGAGTTCGAGCTTGTGCGCGGCGATGCCGGTTTCTTCGATCGCGTGCGAGATGGTCTCGTAGAGATCGCCGCGCCAGAACTGCACGGCCGAAATGTTGACGGCGAGCGAGAGCGTTTCGTAGCCCTGTTGCTGCCACAGCGCGAGCTGCGCGCACGCGGTGCGAATGACGAAGTCGCCGACCGGCACGATCAGGCCCGTCGACTCGGCCACCGGAATGAATTCGCTCGCGGGAATCAGCCCGTATTGCGGATGGTTCCAGCGCACCAGCGCCTCGAAGCCCGTGATGCAGCGGCGGCGCAGATCGATCTTCGGCTGATAGGCGAGGAACAACTGGCCTTCGGAGAGCGCCACGCGCAGTTGCTGCTCCCACTTCATCAGATGGTCGGCGCGATGCGCGAGTTGCGGCGAATAGAAGCGGAAGCAGTTGCGGCCCGCTTCTTTCGCTGCGTACATCGCGAGGTCGGCCTTCTTGAGCAGGTCGATCTCGCTCTCGTGCGCGACCGCGTAGAGCGCGATGCCCGTGCTCGCATGCAGCACGAACGCACTGCCGCGCACATCGAACGGATGCGTGAAGGCGGCGTTGGTGGTTTCGGCGAGCGTGCTCGCGCGCTTCTCGATGTCGTCGCCCTTGATGATGACGACGAACTCGTCGCCGCCGATCCGCGCGAGCGTGCCCGAGCCGCCGACGGCGTCGGCCAGACGCGCCGCGCTCATCTGCAGCACGATGTCGCCGGCGTTGTGGCCGAGCGTGTCGTTGACGGTCTTGAAGTTGTCGAGGTCGATGAAGAGAATTGCGAGACGCCCGAGATTGCCCGGCTGCGAGACTTCGTGGCGCAGCCGCTGCAAGGTGGCGTAGCGGTTGGGCAGGCCGGTCAGCAGGTCGTACTGCACGAGTTGCGACATCTCGCGCTCGCGGCCCAGCAGCTTGCCGATCAGGCCCGTGGCCACCGCGAAGAACGACAGCATGGCGAGCGAGATGAACGTCGCCATCATCAGATAGACGTCGCGCGTGTGGTTGTAGTCGGCGAACTCCTCGGCTTGCGAGAGGCCCACCAGCACGCCGAGCGGATAGCCGTCGATATGGCGGTACGAAACGATGCGCGTCACGTGGTCGATCGGATCGACATAGGTGCCCGAGACGTGCTCGGAAATCGGATACACGCCGCTCGCCGAGAACGTGCCGTTCGCGCGTTCGGCGCTGCCGGTGCGGCGCGCGAGCACGGCGCCGGTGTCCGAGATCACGGCGATCACGCCTTCGCGGCCGATCGCGGCGTTGTTGTAGAAGTCGCTCGTGAAATAGCTCGGGTCTTCCGAGACCACGACCACGCCCGCGAACGAACCGTCCGGATGATTGAGGCGGCGCGTCATCTGCAAGGTCCAGTGACCCGAGACGCGCCCGAGCACCGGCTTGCTGATAAAGAGCTGATCGTCGTTCTCGTGCTCGTGCACCTTGAAGTGCTCGCGGTCCGAGAGATCGATGGGCTTGGGATTCGGGTCGGCGGTGTTGGCGACCAGCTTGCCGTGCTCGTCGATGATCGACACCTGCACGAGCGAGTCGCTCTGCACGACGCCTTTCTCGACCGTGGTCGCGAGATTGAAGCGCTCAGGCGTTTTCTCGAACTCGTACTTCACGAAGCGCGTGATCTGGTCGACCTGATGGATCGCCTTCACGGTGTGCTGTTCGAGCGCCGCCGAGAGAATGGCCGCGGAGGCGGTGGCCTCGCGCATGGTGGCTTCTTTTTCGACCGAGAGACGCGTGAAGATAACGGCCCACAACAGAATGAGCACCAGCACGCCGAGCAGCGGAATCGCGAGCAGCGTACGCGGACGCGTGTATGCCGGTCCCGTCGTGCCACGCAGGCCCGGTTCGCGCGAGAACGGACGCCAGTTGGTGCTCATCGTGTACGCGGCGAACGCGAGGGTGCCTGCCGCTGATGCGACGGCCGGGACGACGACAAGGCGCTCGGTTGAATCGGCGGCATCTATGGAACGGCGGTGGAAGTAGCGCGGCAAGCGCGGGCATGGGCCAGCGGACGCAGCGATGCGTCCAATGTCTGGATCTTAATGGTTGGGGAATGATTAAGGAAGCGGTACCCCCTCGGGTATACGCCAGTCGGTTGCGCGATGCGTAAGTCCATCATGTGTCGCGCATAGTTGACGCATGGCGCATACGCCTGGCAGGGCGTGCCTCGCGCGTGCGCAGCGCGCATGCCTGGTGCACAGGCCGGGTAAGTATTCGAAAGGCATGCCGGGGCGTTGCACCCCGGCTGATTTCCGTCGCGCTTCAGTCGTGCTTCAATCTCGCGCGATCAAGGCAGGGCGATTAAGGCAGCGCAATCGTGCCGTCGATCACCGTGACCGACGCGCCGCCCACCCACATCTTGTCCGCTGCATCGTCGTAGTCGATGGAGACGCGGCCGTCACGCCCCATTGCGGTGCCCTGGCGCACGGTGTAGCGGCTGCCCGGGCGGCGTTGCTGCTGCGCGAGCAGCAACGCGATCGCGGCATTGGCACTGCCGGTGACAGGGTCTTCGCCGTTGCCGAGACCGGTCATCAGGCAGCGCACTTCGAAGGTCGCGGGGCCGTCCGCCGCGTGCGGGCCGTAGGCCGCGAGTCCCTGTGCGCCCACGCCGGACGCGACGCTCGCGAGCGCGGCGTAGTCGACGTCGAGCGCGAGCACATCGTCGGCGCTCGCGAAGCGCACCACGAGCCACGGCGCGCCATTATTTACGCCACACGGTTGCGCGGAGAAGTCGATGGCCGTGCTGTCCGGCGCGAGGCGCAAGGCCGCGCGCAATGCGTCGTACTGCGATTCAGGCAGCGGCGTGACGCTCGCGGGCGGCGCGGCGAAGGCCCAGGCGGGCGCGGCCTTCGCGTCCTGCGTGTCCTGCGTGCGATCGGCGCGATCGGCGAGATCGATGAGACCCGCCGCGCATTCCTGCACGAGCCGGCTCGGCGTTTTCGGCGTGCGGCCGCTGTCGAGAAACGCGTGCGCCGTGCCGAGCGTCGGATGGCCTGCGAAAGGCAGCTCGCCCTGGGTCGTGAAGATGCGCACGCGATAGTCGGCGCGCGCGTCGGTGGGCGCGAGCAGGAAGCTGGTTTCGGACAGATTGGTCCAGCGCGCGATGGCCTGCATCTGCGCGGTGTCGAGCGCGTCGGCGTCGAACACGACGGCGAGCGGATTGCCCTTGAAGGGCCGCGACGTGAAGACGTCGACCTGTTTGAAGCGGACGCTGCGAAGTGTCATGGTCGGCAATATCCGGGTGGAAACGTACGGCGAAAAAAAACCGCACCTCGCGGCGCGGTTGAGTATCGCTGAGGCGAGCCGGCGCGCGTGGCGCAAGCTCGCGCAACGCTTACTCGACTTCGGCGATCAGCTCGATCTCGACGCACGCGCCGAGCGGAATCTGCGCGACGCCGAATGCCGAGCGCGCGTGCTTGCCCTTCTCGCCGAACACGTCGGCGATCAGCTCCGAGGCGCCGTTCGTCACGATGTGCTGTTCCGTGAAGTCGAGCGTCGAGTTCACGAGGCTCATCAGCTTGACGACGCGCTTGACCTTGTTGAGGTCGCCGACGTGCGCGTGCAGCGTCGCCAGCAGATCGATCGCGATCGAACGCGCGGCGGCCTTGCCTTCTTCGGTCGAGAGCGAGTCGCCGAGCTTGCCGGCCCAGACCTTGCCGTCCTTCTTCGCGATGTGGCCCGAGAGGTACACCGTGTTGCCGCTTTGCGCGCTCATCACGTAAGCCGCGGCGGGTGCGCCGGCGGTCGGCAGTTCGATGCCGAGTTCTTTGAGGCGGTCGTAGACGTTGATGTCAGCCATGATCAGGAGTCCTTTTACGTTGAACGGGGTTTGTCGCGATTCGGGCGTGCGCGTCAAATGCGCGCGCGGATCAGCGCGGCGAGTTTCGCCACGCCTTCTTCGATCTTCGCGGGCGGCACGGTCACGAACGACAGACGCAGCTTGTTGCGCTGCGGTTCGCTCGCGAAGAACGGCGCGCCGGGCACGAAGGCCACATTCTGCGCGACCGCTTCTTCCAGCAACTTCATACTGTCGATCTGTTGCGGCAGCGTGACCCAGATGAACATGCCGCCTTCGGGGCGATTCCAGCTCACGCCTTCGGGCATGTTGCGCGCGAGCGAGTCGAGCATCGCCTCGCACTGGTCGCGATAGAGCGCGCGCACCTTCGGAATGTGCGTATCGAGGAAGCCATCTTTCACGACTTCGTGGACGATGCGCTGCGTGAAGCTCGGCGTGTGCAGGTCGGTGGCCTGCTTGGCCTGCACGAGTTTGAAATGCAGATCCTCGGGCGCGATGATGTAACCCACGCGCAGACCCGGCGCCAGCACCTTCGAGAACGAACCGAGATGCACGATGTGCTCGGGCGCCATCGAGTGGACCGTCGGCAGCGGCTCGCCCGCGTAGAGCAGCGCGCCGTAGGGATCGTCCTCGATGACCGGGAAGGGCGCGCGCTTCGCGAATTCGGCGAGCGCCTGGCGGCGGTCGAGCGGCAGACGGCGGCCGGTCGGATTCTGGAAGTTCGGGATCGCGTAGAGCAGACGCGCGCCGGCCGTCATGTCGGGCGTCAGGCCTTCGATGACAAGACCCTTTTCGTCGGTCGGCACCTGCACATAGCGCGGTTCGTAGAGCGAAAACGACTGCAGCGCGCCGAGATAGGTCGGCGTTTCCACCAGCACCGGGCTGTCCGGCGAGACCAGCACCTTGCCGATCAGGTCGAGCGCCTGCTGCGAACCCGTGGTGATCAGCACCTGCGACGGACGCACTTTCGCGCCGCCCACCGAGTGACGCTCGGCGACCCATTCGCGCAGCGGCATATAGCCTTCGGTCGCGCTGTACTGGAGCGCGCCCGACGGATCGTCGCGCAGGATGCGATCGGCGGCGGCGCGCATTTCCTCGGCCGGGAAGCTGGCCGGCGCGGGCAGACCGCCGGCGAACGAAATGACTTCGGGGCGCTCGGTGACCTTGAGGATTTCGCGAATCGCCGAGCTGGTCAGCTTGATTGCACGCTCGGACAGTTGCCACGCGGGGGCGGCTTTGAGATCGCTCTGGTCCATGGGGTCTCCTTGTTGGTTCCTGGAATTCGGGTCGGCGAATTCGATTCGGCAAATTCGGTGAACGGGTGCTGAACGATGCGATTTTCGAGGCGGCGCGCCAGACTTTTGCGCCGCCGAAAACCTTGGATTATGACGTGAAACGCGCTCAAGCGCGCGCGGGCTCGGGCGCGGTGCGGATGGCGGCGCGGCGGCCGAACACGACGGTGGCGATCACGGCCGCCGCATAAAGCCACGCGGAAGCCGCGACCTGCTCGCCGAATACGAGCGCCGAGAACGCCATCGTGAAGAAAATCTGCAGCAGCTGGACCTGGCCGACGCGCGCCGTGCCGCCCATCGCCAGCCCCGCGTACCACGCGAAGAAGCCGAGGAACTGCGAGAACAGCGTGACGTAGCCGAAGGCGAGCCAGGTCTTGAGCGCGACCGGTTCCGGATGCGCGACGTGATGCGCCCACGCGAGCCAGCCCACCGGAATCGCCAGAAACGGCGCCGAAAGCACCAGCGCCCAGCAGATCACCTGCCAGCCGCCCAGTTGCCGCGCGAGCCGCGCGCCTTCGGCGTAACCGAGCGCGCCGATGCCGACTGCGACCAGCATCCACGCGTCGCCGGCGTGCAGCGCGCCGCCGCCCGCCTGGAGCGCGAACGCCACCACGAGCGCGCTGCCGATCAGCGCGCTGAACCAGAACGCCTTCGACGGGCGCTCGTGCGAGAGCCATGCGGCGTAGATCGCCACCGCGAGCGGTTGCAGGCCGTTGACGATCGCGCCGTGCGAAGCGGGCACGCTCTTCATCGCCCACGCCGAAAACACCGGATACGCGACGATCACGCCCAGCGACACCACGGCGAGACTCTTGACCTGCGCCCAGTTGGGCCGCTTTTCGCGGCGCAGCCAGAGCAGCAGGGCGGCGGGGACGGCGGCGGCGAGCGCGCGGCCGAGACCGTTCAGCAGAGGATGGAATTCGGTGACGACGATGCGCGTCATCGGCAGCGTCAGACTGAAGATCATGACGCCGACGAGGCCGAGCAGCATGCCCTGGGTTTCGCGTGCTTTCATTATGCGGATTCGCGCTCGACAGATCGGCGTGCGGGCGCGCCGAGCGATCGCGGTCCCGACGGGGTTTCGAAGTGCGCGACGAGCGCGGGGGAATCGGCTTCTTCGACCGTCATCAGCGCCGATGCGCCGAGCCAGTCCAGTTGCGCGCGGATCGTGTCCGCCTGCGGGTGATAGCCGGTGAGCGAGGTGAGCGCGACGCCGCTTTCGTCGAGCGATTGCGACGGATGGCGCGGCGTGTCCCACTGAATGAGCGAGGGCAGCACGCCGTCGCCGGCGCCTTGCCACGCGGGGAACGCGCCGTCGAGCGGCACGCTCAGTTGCCAGCTCAGGTTGCCGCGCGTCATCGGCACGAGGTCGGCGATGCGCTGCGGATACTGCGCGCGCCAGCGTGCGAGGCTGCGCGGCGGCTCCACGCGCGCGACCCAGTGCGAGAGGTACGGGCCCGCGTCGAGCCGCGCCTGCACGGCCGGATCGTCGAGCGCGAACAGGCGCGAGCGGCCCTGGCCCTGACTTTGCCCCGAAGCGTTCGCCGCCGGATCGACCGCGATCACTTCCAGATAGACGCCACCCCACAGACCGAGCAGACGGTTGTGGGTGCGCATCAGCGGATGCGCGCCGCCGCCTGCGGGCGCGACGCCGAGCGTGTCCGCCACGTATTGCGTGCCTTCTTCCAGCGTGCGGGCGGAAACGACGAGATGATCGAGACGAAGCGGCGTGGCGGTCATGTGCGGACGGTCGAACGGGCGGATAAGTACGGCGGCGAGGACAGCCGCGGGGAAAAGCAGGAACAGCGCGCAGTACGGTTCGGTACGGTTCAGTACAGCAGGACAGCGCTGTACGCGTGTTGCCGGATCCTTACCGGTACGCATGTGAATAAATGTACCGGTATGGCTGCGGACAGTAACGGTACAATCGCTCCGATAGTGCTCGGTACAGTTGGAGATCCCATGTCGTCCGTCCCGCTTGACCAGATTCCGGCCCCGCACGACGCGGCCACGCTCACGCTCGTCGACCAGCTCGTCCAGTGGGGACGCCGCCGCATCGAGGAACGCGTGTTCCGGCCCGGCATGCGCATGCCGTCGATCCGCAAGCTCGCGCTCGATAAAGGCGTGTCGCGCTTCACGGTGGTCGAGGCGTACGAGCGTCTCGTCGCGCAGGGCTATCTGGATTCGCGGCGCGGATCGGGTTTCTACGTGCGCGAGCGGCTCGGCAATCTGGCCTCCGTCACGCCGCTCGAACGGCGCGCGGGCGCGGAGACGCCGACGTCCGCCGAACCGCCCGCGCTCGACGTGGTCTGGCTGCTGCGAAACATGCTCCACCAGTCGACGCATCCGGAAAAAGGGCCGGGTCTCGGCTATCTGCCCGCACGCTGGCTCGACGGCGAATTGCTCGCGGGCGCGATGCGCTCGCTCGGCCGCCAGAGCGGCACGCAACTGCTCGGCTTCGGCTCGCCGCAAGGTTTTTTGCCGCTGCGCCAGCAATTGCAGACGCGCATGGCCGAACTCGAAATCGGCGCCACGCCCGAGCAGATCGTGCTGGTCTCCGGCATCACCCAGGCGATCGACCTGCTCGCGCGCATCTACGTGCAGCCGGGCGACACCGTCGTGGTCGGCGACCCGGCGTGGTTCCAGATGTTCGGCCGCTTCGCCTCGCAGGGCGCGCGGTTGGTCGGCATGCCGTACACGCCCGAAGGCCCGGACCTCGACGCGCTCGAAGCGCTCATCGAAACCTGGCGGCCCAAGATGCTCGTCATCAATTCGGTGCTGCAGAATCCCACCGGCACCTCGCTGACGGCCGCTCAGGCGTTTCGCATCCTGCGGCTCGCGGAGCAGTACGACTTCATCGTCGTCGAGGACGATGTCTACGGCGATCTGTGTCCCGCGGGCTATCCGGCCACGCGGCTCGCGAGTCTCGACCAGTTGCGCCGCGTGATCTATCTCGGCAGTTTTTCGAAGACGCTCGCGCCGAATCTGCGCGTGGGCTTCGTCGCGGCCTCGCCGGAGGTGACGCAGGCCGTGGCCGACCAGAAGATGCTGGTCGGCATGACGAGCCCCGAGATCAACGAGCGCGTGCTGTACCGCGTGCTGACCGAAGGCCACTATCGCCGCCACGTCGAGCGGCTGCGCGCGCGGCTCGATACCGTGCGCGACAAGGCCGCGCGCATGCTGGAGCGCACCGGCTGCAAGCTGTTCACGGCGCCGGGCGCGGGCATGTTCCTGTGGACCGACACCGGCGTGGACGCCGACGCGCTCACGGCCGCCGGTCACGAGGCGGGCTTCCTGCTCACGCCGGGCAGCCTGTTCTCGCCCCATCAGTCGCCGACCACGTGGATGCGCTTCAATATCGCGAACTGCGCCGATCCGGGCTTGCCCGCGTTCCTTTCGGGCTATCTGGACGGGGTGGCGCGGCGGGGCACCTGAACATGCCATGCGGCGAATCTGGTTAAATTCGCACTCTTGAAACCCGCGCCGCGCGCCCCCATTTATGCGCGCATTACGCCGCGAACTGTCGCTTGAAACGACTCGCGCACGCGGCTTTGAATTCAACGCATTGCAACGCAACTACAACGAACGAGGACTCTCGAACATGGCACAAGAAACCATGAGCTTCCAGGCGGAAGTGAAACAGCTTCTGCACCTGATGATCCATTCGCTGTACAGCAACAAGGAAATCTTCCTGCGCGAACTGGTCTCGAACGCCTCCGACGCCGCCGACAAACTGCGCTTCGAAGCGCTCGAAAACAGCGCGCTCTACGAAAACGATCCGAACCTGCACATCCGCGTGGGTTACGACAAGGCGGCGCGCACCGTCACGATCGAGGACAACGGCATCGGCATGAGCCACGACGAAGCCGTCGCGAACCTCGGCACGATCGCGCGCTCGGGCACCAAGGAGTTCTTCGGCAAGCTCTCGGGCGACCAGAAGAAGGACGCGGCGCTGATCGGCCAGTTCGGCGTGGGCTTCTATTCGGGCTTCATCGTCGCCGACAAGATCACCGTGGAAACGCGCCGCGCGGGTCTGCCGGCGAGCGAAGGCGTGCGCTGGGAAAGCGCGGGCGAGGGCGAATTCTCGGTCGACAAGATCGAGCGCGCGCAACGCGGCACCACCATCACGCTGCATCTGCGCGAAGGCGAGGACGAACTGCTGTCGTCGCACAAGCTCAAGAGCATCATCCAGAAGTACTCGGATCACGTCGGTCTGCCGATCGAAATGAAGGCCGAGGAATGGGACGCCGAAAAGAGCGAGATGGTCACGAAGGACGAGTTCGAGACCATCAACCAGGCGAGCGCGCTGTGGACGCGTTCGAAGAGCGAGATCAGCGACGAGCAGTATCAGCAGTTCTATCAGCATCTCGCGCACGATCACGAGAACCCGCTCGCGTGGACGCATAACCGCGTCGAAGGCCGCAGCGAGTACACGCAACTGCTCTACGTGCCCGCGCACGCGCCGTTCGACATGTGGAACCGCGACCACAAGAGCGGCCTGAAGCTCTACGTGAAGCGCGTCTTCATCATGGACGACGCCGAGCAGCTGCTGCCGAACTATCTGCGCTTCGTGAAGGGCGTGGTCGATTCGGCGGATCTGCCGCTGAACGTCTCGCGCGAAATCCTCCAGGAAAGCCGCGACGTGAAGGCGATTCGCGACGGCGTGACCAAGCGCGTGCTGTCGATGCTCGAAGAACTCGCGAACGCGCAGACCGACGCCGAAGCGAAGGACGAGGACAAGGCGAAGTTCGCCGGCTTCTGGAGCGAGTTCGGCCAGGTGCTCAAGGAAGGCGTGGGCGAAGATCACGCGAACAAGGACCGCATCGCGAAGCTGCTGTGTTTTGCGTCGACGCACAACGACACGGCCGAGCAGAGCGTTTCGCTCGCCGACTACGTCGCGCGCATGAAGCCCGAGCAGTCGAAGATCTACTACGTGACCGCCGACACCTGGCAGGCCGCGACCCACAGCCCGCACCTCGAAGTGTTCCGCAAGAAGGGCGTGGAAGTGCTGCTGCTGACGGACCGCGTCGACGAATGGATGCTGTCGTTCCTGAACGAATTCGACGGCAAGCCGCTCGCGAGCGTGGCGCGCGGCGACCTCGATCTGGGCGCGCTCAACGACGAGGAAAAGCAGCAGCAGGAGAAGGTCAGCGAAGAACTCAAGCCGCTCGTCGAGCAGATGAAGGAAGCGCTCAAGGACAAGGCCAAGGACGTGCGTCTGACGTTCCGCCTGACCGATTCGCCGTCCTGCCTCGTGGCCGACGACAACGACATGAGCGGCTATCTGCAGCGCATGCTCAAGGCCGCGGGCCAGCAGGCGCCGCAGATGCAGCCGATTCTCGAAGTGAATCCGGAGCATCCGCTCGTCAAGGCGCTGCATGCCGATGACGCGAATTTCGCGGACTGGTGCCATCTGCTGTTCGATCAGGCGATGCTGGCCGAAGGCGGCGCGCTGGAAGATCCGGCGAGCTTCGTGAAGCGCACGAATGCGTTGTTGCTGGCGCGCTAAGTTGTAGCGTCGGAGCGCCGACGCAAGAAAAGGCACGCCGCAGGGAAACCTGCGGCGTGTTTTTTATTTGGCCTTGCGCTCCTTGCTGGATTGCGCGAGCACCGATGCCGCGAGCGTTTTGGTCTCCGTCGAATATTTCGGGCTGTGCAGGACTTCGCTCGCCTCGTGCTCCATCGTGGCGCCCGTCTGTTTGGATGTGTGTGATTGCGCGAGCGCCGAAGCGGCCAGGCGCTTCTTGATCGCGGACGCCTTGGGATCATGCAGCGTTTGCGCCGCGAGACGACTGACTTTTTGCGAGGTCTGCTTCCGGTTGTCTGCCATGCGAGTCTCCTGGTGTACCGAGCGTGTCTGGCGGGGTGCGGCAGAATGCACGTCGGTGTATCCGGCAGTTTTCCGCGTCCCATCTCGTGCAGCCATACGAATCGTCCTAACTGTGCGCAGCCTATAATCGCGCCATGCCCATCCGATTCGATGCCGCCGACGCGCACTGGCGCGTCGCGCCCCTCGCGGCCTTCAGCGCCGCCCAGAAAGACTGGCTCACGCGCGGCGGTTCGCTCACCGCGCATTTGCGCACGCTCGGTCAGGTTCAGGTGCGCGTGACGCGCGAAGCCGTCGATATGCCCTGGTCCGACGAATGCGCCGCACTCGGTCTCGCGCCGCGCGAGCGCGCGTGGGTGCGCGAGATTGTGCTCGAAGTCGACGGCGTGCCGTTCGTGGCGGCGCATAGCGCGACGCCGCTCGAGGCGAGTCACGGCGTCTGGCAAGCCATGCGTCGCTTGCGCACGCGGCCGCTCGCCGAACTGCTTTACAGCGATAGCGGCGTGGCGCGCTCGGCGTTGGTGAGCCGACGTGTGAGCGCGCGGCATCCGCTGCATGCGCTCGCGGCGCGCGAAATCGGCGAGACCGGTTCTGCCTGCGCGCATGCGCCGCATGTGTTCGTCGCGCGGCGTTCGGTGTTCGAGCGTCATGGCAAGCCGTTGCTCGTCACCGAATGCATGCTGCCCGCGCTGTGGACGCATCTTGCGGAGTCGGCTGGCGAGGCGCCGTCCGCGCATGCGTCGCATTCGGCTCGCGAGCGCGGTCCGCTCGGACATACGGCATCGCGTGCGCATCAAGTTGCGCATCAAAACCCCCATCCCGGCGCGCCGCGCTGAATCGCATTCCGACCGCTCATGTCGTTCAAACGCTGCTTCCCGCCTGTCGTCGATGCGCACACGCGCGTGCTGATTCTCGGTAGCCTGCCGGGCGAGGCGTCGCTCGCGCATCAGCAGTATTACGCGCACAAGCAGAATAAATTCTGGGCGCTGGTGGGAGAGGTGATCGGCGCGGACCTCGTGGCGATGGATTACGACGCGCGTTTGCAGGCGCTGCTCGCGCATCGGGTCGGATTGTGGGACGTGGTGGCCGAGGCGCGCCGCGAAGGCAGTCTCGACGCCGCGATCCGCGACCACGCCAGCAACGATCTCATCACGCTGATCGGGCGGCTTCCCGCGCTCGAAGCGATCGCGTTCAACGGCGGCACGGCGGCGCGCATCGGCGAGCGCATTCTGGGCGCGCACGCGCCGCGCCTCGCGATCCTGCATCTGCCGTCGAGCAGCCCGGCGTATGCGTCGATGAACTTCGCCGCGAAACTGGTGGCGTGGCGCGCGATCGGCGCATTCGCGGGCGAGCCGGACGACGCGCCGCGTCGCAAGGACGCCGGTCCGGCGTAAGCGCACTGCAATCTCGCCGCGTTAGCATGCTGTCGCGCACGCCGAGGTGCGCCATCGTTATCGACGGGACACGAGACCACAATGAACAAGAAACGCCTGCTCCTGCTCGCTTTTCCCTGCGCGCTCGCACTGACCGCCTGCGCTTCCGACGACCCGGCCGCCGCCGGCCCGCATGTCCGTCCTTCACCCGAAGCCGTGATGAGCCGCTGCCTCGCGTCGGTCGCCGAAAGCGGCGCACCCGTGCCCACCGAAGCCACGCTGGACGCGCGGCAGTGGGAGCGCTACGTGAACTGCAAGCTCGGCGGCAATATGTTTGCGAATCCGAAGAGAGTGCCGGATGAGACCGAGGCCGTGGTGTCGATCCGCGCCGCGCCCGATGGCCGCATTCTCTCCGTGAAGCTGCTGCATTCGAGCGGCAACCGCGACTACGACGAGGCGGTCGAGCAGGCCATCGACGTCGCTACGCCGTTGCCGCCGATTCCGACGGCGCTGCACATCGCGCGCATCGACCTGCACTTTCATCCGGTGCGCGTGAATCCGCTCGCGCTGCAGTCGAGCGGGCCCGCGATCGGCGGCATGAACGTGGGCGTCGGCATCAGCGATCAGAGTCACTGGCGCGCGGAGCACTGCAATATCGTGAACGGTGTGAGCGCCTGCGACTGAACGTCGGCTGTCCGCGTTTTCGGGGCTTTTTTTGCGGTGTTTTTGTGGTGCGAATGTCGTGTTAAGGCCGCGTCATTGCCGTGTAATTGCAGCGCGATGCGCGGCGAATGCTATGCTCTCGGTCGCCCCCGCAGTCGCGCTGCAGATGTGCTGTAGCCGCGACTGCTTTTGCTCCTTCCAAGCATCGCATTTTCCACATGACGACTCTGATCAAGCGCGCTTCGGCTGAGGCCCGCGCATTCAACAAAACCGACGCTGCCGAGAGCGCGCCGACGACCGGTACGACGCCGGAAACCGAAGCGCCGCAGCAGATCGACGCAGCGCCGCAAGCCGAAGCAGCCGTGCAGGCAGCGGCGCCCGCCGCCGTCGAAGCCGCACCGGCTGTGGTGACGGAAGCGGCAGAAGCGACGCAGGTGACGGAAGCGGCAGTGGCTCCGGCCGCGGTCGAAGCCGCGCCGGCCGTCGTGGCAGCCGAAGCTGCGCCGGCGGTTGTCGAAGCGCCGAAGCAGGCAGAAGCCAAGCCTGCCGCGAAGCCCGCAGCGAAGCCTGCAGCAAAGCGCGCGGCGAAGCCTGCGGTGAAAGCGGAAGCCAAGCCGGAAGCGAAGCCTGTCGCCGAAGTCGCTGCGAAGGCGGAAGCGAAGCCGGTCGCGAAGACGGAATCGAAGCCCGCAGCAAAGGTGGAAGCGAAGCCGGTTGCCAAGGCTGAAGCGAAGCCGGTCGCGAAGAAGGCAGCGAAGCCCGCGGTGAAGGCGGAAGCCAAGCCGGTCGCAAAGGCGGAAGCGAAGCCCGCAGCGAAAGCGGAAGCGAAGCCGGTTGCAAAGGCAGAAGCCAAACCCGTCGCGAAGAAGGCAGCCAAGCCCGCAGCCAAGCCCGCAGTGAAGGCAGAAGCCAAGCCCGCAGCACGCGTGAAGCGCGCGCCGGTTGCTGCTGCGGTGGTTGCTGAAGCAGCAGCGCCGAAGGCCGCGAAGGCCGAAAAAGCCGCCAAGCCGACCAAGGCAGCCAAGCCCGCTAAGCCCGCCAAGGCGATCAAGCCCGCCAAGTCCAACAAGCTCGCGCGCCGCGCAGCCATGGCCGAGGAAGAGCTCGAACACGCACCGGTCATCGAAAAGCCGCGCAAGCCGCGCTTCGCACCGGTCACGTTCTCGGAAGAGGGCGGCGTGCGCTACCTGCACTTCGGCACCGAATGGGTGCAAGGCGCGATGCGTCTGTCGAAGCCGCAGCACATCGAACTCGAATACGCGCAGCAGATGATGTCCTGGCTGCTGTTCCTCGCGACGCCCGCGCGCATCGTGCAACTCGGTCTGGGCGCCGCGGCGCTGACCAAGTTCGCGCATCGCTACCTGCGTCCCGCGAAGGTCGAGGCGATCGAGCTGAACCCGGCGGTCGTGGTGGCCGCGCGCACGATGTTCGATCTGCCGATGGACGACGCGCGCCTCGCCGTGCGTGAACTCGACGCATGGGACTTCGTGCAGGACCGCTCGAACCACGGCACGGTCGGCGCACTGCAGATCGACATCTACGACGCGACTGCACGCGGTCCGGTGCTCGACAGCGTGGCGTTCTACCGCGCCGCGCGTGCGTGTCTCGCGGAGGCGGGCGTCGCGACGATCAACCTGTTCGGCGACCACCCGAGCTACGTGCGCAACATGAAGCGCCTGAAGGAAGCCTTCGACGGCCGCGTGATCGCGCTGCCCGAAGTGCACGACGGCAACCGCGTCGCGCTGGCGTTCTCGGGTCCGGCGCTCGACGTGAGCTGGGCGGCGCTCGAAAAGCGTGCGCGCATGCTCGAAAGCAAGCTCGGCCTGCCCGCGCACCAGTGGGTCAAGTCGCTGCGCGCAGCGTGCAAGGAAATCGGCAAGGAAGGCGCATCGTTCGCCATCTGAGTCTGTTCGCCCGGTGCGTTCGTCACGTTCGTCATGTTCGTCGAGTGCACCAGGAAAGAAACCGGCCTTCTGGCCGGTTTTTTTTCGTCCCCGTTTTTTTGCGAGCTTTCGGATGGCTGACGATTTCGAATCCGAAACGATCGCTACGCACGCGCGTCGCGCCTTGACAGCGCGGCCGGGGTTGGGGTCCGCCCCGGCTTGACCCGCTATCGGGGCCTCGCTACTCTTTTCAGCGCTTTCGGGGACCTTGCGAGGCACGAGCTCGCGGGCCATCGGCCGTTTCGCGGCCGTACAGGCGGCGCACCGACGTCGCATAACAACATAAGTGAGGAGGAGACGTCATGGCTCACGACGCCGACGCCGGAAAAGCCAGCAAGCACTGGCTCTGGCTGTTGCTGCTGCCCTGGATCGCGATGATCTGGGTGCCGTCGTACAACAAGGTCGAACCCACGTTGTGGGACTTCCCGTTCTTCTACTGGTACCAGCTCGCCTGGGTGCTGATCAGCGCGGTCATCACCGCGCTCGTCTATCACAAGACCAAGGACCGCTCGAAGCGCGGCAACGCGGGAGGCGCGCAATGAACGTCACCGCAACCTTCGTCTTCGTCCTGTTCTTTATCGGCGTGACGATCATCGGCTTCCTCGCCGCGCACTGGCGCAAGGGCGATCTCGCGCACCTCGACGAATGGGGTCTGGGCGGACGCCGCTTCGGCACCATCGTCACCTGGTTCCTGCTCGGCGGCGACCTCTACACGGCGTACACCTTCGTGGCGGTGCCCGCGCTCGTGTTCGGCGCGGGCGCAACGGGTTTCTTCGCGTTGCCGTACACGATCCTGATCTATCCGTTCGCGTTCGTGGTGTTCCCGAAACTCTGGGCTATCGCCAAGCGCCATCACTACGTGACGTCCGCCGACTTCGTGAGCGCGCGCTACGGCAGCCGCATGCTCGCGCTCGCCATCGCGGTCACGGGCATCGTCGCGACCATGCCGTACATCGCGCTGCAACTGGTGGGGATCGAAGTGGTGATCGGCGCGCTGGGTTTCGACACCACGGGCTTCGTCGGCGACCTGCCGCTCATCATCGCGTTCGCGATTCTCGCGGCCTATACCTACACTTCCGGATTGCGTGCGCCGGCGATGATCGCGGTCGTGAAGGACATTCTGATCTACGTGACCATCGCGGTGGCGATCATCGTGATTCCGGCGCAGATGGGCGGTTTCGGCCATATCTTCGCTTCGGTGCCGCCGGCCAAGCTGCTGCTCAAGGCGCCCGACGCGTCGAGCCTGAACGGCTATAGCGCGTACGCGACGCTCGCGGTGGGTTCGGCGCTCGCGCTGTTCCTCTATCCGCATTCGATCACGGCGGTGCTGTCGTCGTCGTCGGGCAACACCATCCGCCGCAACATGGCGATGCTGCCCGCGTACTCGCTCGTGCTCGGCCTGCTCGCGCTGCTCGGCTTCATGGCGCTCGCCTCGGGCGTGAAGGACATGCCGGAATTCGCGCCGTACTTCAAGGCTTTCGGCCCGAACTTCGCGGTACCGGCGCTGTTCCTGCACTTCTTCCCGTCGTGGTTCGTGGGCGTGGCGTTCGCGGCGATCGGCATCGGCGCGCTGGTGCCCGCGGCGATCATGTCGATCGCGGCCGCCAACCTGTACACGCGCAACATCCACAAGGAGTTCATCAACCGCAACATGAGCAACGAGCAGGAGACCAACATCGCCAAGCTGGTTTCGCTGATCGTGAAAGTGGGCGCGGTGGCGTTCATTCTCGGGCTGCCGCTCACGTACGCGATCCAGCTGCAACTGCTCGGCGGCATCTGGATCATCCAGACGCTGCCCGCGATCGTGCTCGGTCTCTACACGCGCATGCTCGACTGGCGCGGTCTGCTGATCGGCTGGGCCGTGGGCATCGCGACCGGCACGTGGATGGCGATCTCGCTGCATCTCAAGGGCTCGATCTTCGTCGTGCATCTGTTCGGCATCGACGTGCCGGGCTACGCGGCGGTATGGTCGCTGATCGTGAATCTGGTGGTGGCGGTGGTGGTGTCGGCGCTCGTGCATCTGTTCGGGATGCAGAAGGGCGAGGACCGCACGCGTCCGGAGGATTATCTCGACGTAGTCGAAAGCTGATCGGCGAGGGCGCGACGAATGCGCCCACTTCGCCCGCTTGATGCCGCAATCACGCTGCAATCACGCATGCCCGCGCCGATGACGGTTGCGGGCATTCGTTTTTCTGGTGCACGATGTGCGCTGCACGGTGTCATTCCGACGACACCGGCCCGAATGTCCAGCGCGCAACATGAACTCGTCTGATTCGCAGTCCACACACTCCGCCGTGCCGCGCCGGCGCGTCCGCTCGCGCGTCGCGCGGGTCTGGCGCGCGCTCACGTCGCCGTTCTATCGCTACCGCAACGCGGCGCTGATTCACGCCATCCGCGTGGGCCTCGCGATGCTGACGTCGATTCTCGCCACCACCGGCATCAACATACCGCACGGTATCTGGGCGTCGGTCACGCTGCTGGTGGTGATCGGCGGGTTGCAGCATCACGGCAATATCCGCAAGAAGGCTGCGGAGCGCGCGCTCGGCACGCTGCTCGGCGCGCTCATCGGCCTCACGCTGATCGTCGTGCAGGCCATCACGGGTTCGTCGTGGCTCACGTATTCGCTGATGTCGATCGTCGCGGCCGTCTGCAGTTACTACGCGATCGGCAAGCCCGGCTACGTGGCGCTGCTCACGGCGATCACGATGTGCATCGTCGCGGGCCACGGCGACAATCTCATCGACACCGGTTTGTGGCGCACGCTCAACGTGATGATCGGCATCGTGATCGCGCTGGCGTTTTCGTTCGCGCTGCCGCTGCACGCGACCTATTCGTGGCGTTATCGGCTCGCTGACAGCCTGCGCGAATGCGCGCGCGTCTACACGCAGATCGTGAGCGGCGTGCACGTCGACAACGACGAGCATATCGAGATCTTCCGCCGACTGAACCAGCGTCTCGTGCAACTGCGTTCGCTGATGCCTTCGGTGGCGAAGGAGATCGACGTGCCTGCGGCGCGGCTCGAACAGATCCAGCGTCAGCATCGCGCGATCCTCAGTTCGCTGGAGATGATGGCGACGGGGCTCGGGCGCTACGAGCAGCAACTCGTGCGCGTGGCGTTCGCCGAGCGCAGTGCGCGCGTGCGCGAAGCGCTGCTCGCGACGGCGCGGGCGCTGCGTTTTGGCGGCGCGCGTCATCCGGAAGCGGCGGCCAAGGCATTGCGCGCGCCGTCGCTCGACAGCGCTCAGGCGCTGGTGGCCGAGCCCGCCGCGCCGCTCGCGCCGGACATGCAGGGGCCGTACTGGTTGGGATTGCGATTCGAGGAGCAGGTGGCGCAGCTACGGTCCCTGTTGCTGGAGACCGAGCCGCGCTGGAACATCGAGCGCGCGCACCTGCATCGGATGGTGTGAGGCGCGCGACGAGTGGAGAAACCGCTTTCGCGGCGAGTTAAGCGGCGGAGCTTTCGAGCGGCGGCGCGGTGACCATCCACGGTACGCCGAACTTGTCGGTCAGCATGCCGAAGCCCGGCGACCAGAACGTTTTCTGGAACGGCATGGTCACCTGCGCGCCTTGCGATAGCGCGTCGAAGTAGCGCTGCGCGGTGGCGGCGTCGGTGGCCGTGAGCGAGACGCTGAAGCCGGTGAACTTGTCGTTGCCGGTCATGCAGCCGCCATCGGACATCATGATCTGCGCGTCGCCGACCTGAAGCGTGGCGTGCATGATCTTCTCGGCGAATTCGGCGGGCATGGGACGCGCCGGATCGGGTGGCGCTTCCTTGAAGCGCATCTTGAACAGCTCCTGCGCGCCGAGCGCTTCGTGATAGAACGCGATCGCCTCTTCGCAATTGCCGGGGTAGAACAGGTAGGGCTGGATCTGCATCATCGTTTTCCTTGCGGACCGGTTCCCCGCAGGGACGGCCCGCGCGCGCGGATGCGCAACGGTTGTGGGGATGTTGTGGGAATCGAACGTGCGGCTGTGTGCGCCGCTGTCCTGATTCTAGGCGCAGGCCCGCGCGCCGCCGCGCGGCGCGTCGCCAGGGTTTGCGAGAGCGCAGACTGGAATGGAGGTTGCAGGGCGCGGGCGCGTCGATAAAAACGCGATAAAAACGCGCCGCAAAAAGAAAAGGGCCGCACGTTCTGCACGCGCGGCCCTTCGTATTTTCCAGCGATCAGTAAGCGTTTAACGCGCGCTCACCGATCGTCGAGCGCCTTACTTCGCGCGCAGTTCCTCGACCATCTTGTCGAGCTTCACCGCATCGGCGGCGAAGGCGCGGATGCCTTCCGCGAGCTTCTCGGTGGCCATCGCGTCTTCGTTGAGCAGGAAGCGGAACGACGCTTCGTCGACGGCCACGCGTTCGATCTGCGTGTCCTTGAAGGCTTCCGCCGACAGCTTGCGCTCGATCTTTTCGCTGCTGTCCTGCAGCTTCTGCAGCAGGTCCGGGCTGATCGTGAGCAGGTCGCATCCCGCCAGTTCGACGATCTGGCTCGTGTTGCGGAAGCTCGCGCCCATCACCTCGGTCTTGTAGCCGAACTTCTTGTAGTACGCGTAGATCTTGCGCACCGACTGCACGCCCGGATCGTTCGCGCCGCCGTCCTTCGCGTCGTCCCAGTCGGCGCCCTTGGCCTTCTTGTACCAGTCGTAGATGCGGCCGACGAACGGCGAAATCAGTTGCGCGCCGGCTTCGGCGCACGCGGCGGCCTGCGCGAGCGAGAACAGCAGCGTCATGTTGCAGCGGATGCCTTCCTTCTGCAGCACTTCCGCCGCGCGGATGCCTTCCCACGTCGACGCGAGCTTGATCAGCACGCGCTCTTTCTCGATGCCCGCCTTCTTGTACAGGTCGATGATGTGGTGAGCCTTGTCGATCGACTTCTTCGTGTCGAACGAGAGACGCGCGTCGACTTCGGTCGAGACGCGGCCCGGAATGATCTTGAGGATTTCGGTGCCGAAGGCGATCAGCAGATGGTCGATGATCGCCTCGACCGATTCGCCCGCGTGATCGCGCACGGTTTTTTCGAGCAGCGGCCGGTACTCGGCTTTCTGCACGGCCTTGAGGATCAGCGACGGATTGGTGGTCGCGTCCTGCGGCTTGTACTGGACGAATTGCTGGAAGTCGCCCGTGTCGGCGACGACGGTGGTGTACTGCTTGAGCTGATCGAGTGCGGTAGTCATGTCAGGCCTTGTGGGCGCATGCGCGCCAGCGTCGGTGAAAGGGAACGGCCTGCGCGCGGGCCGGCGAGCCGGGATTCGCGGGAGCAGGGCGAAACGCGAAATTACGCGTGATAACGTGGATCGCAGGGATCGGCGCTGCGTCGCCGCCGGATGGCGGCAGCGCGCTGCCGCGCGGCCGGGTTGGGGCCTGCGCGGCGCACACCCCCATTTTATGGCGGATCGGAAGGCGGTGCGATGTCGCGCGCGCAGTCGTCATGGCGGCCATGCTGGCGGAGGGGTTTTCAGGCGCGGTTTCAGGCCCGCCGCGCGTTCAGGATCACCTGCGTGAGCACGCCGGCGACCAGACCCCAGAACGCCGCGCCGATCGACAGCAGCGTGAGCCCGGAGGCCGTCACCATGAAGGTGACGAGGGCCGCTTCGCGCTCGCTCGGCTTCTGCATCGCGTTGGTCAGCCCGCTCATGATCGAGCCGAACAGCGCGAGCGCGGCGATCGACACCACCAGCGCCTGCGGAAACGCCGCGAATAGCGCCGCGATGGTCGCGCCGAAGGTGCCCGCGATCAGATAGAAGATGCCGCACCAGACGGCCGCCATATAGCGCTTGTTGCGGTCCTCGTGCGCGTGCGGGCCGGTGCAGATCGCCGCCGTGATGGCCGCGAGGTTGATGCCGTGCGAGCCGAACGGCGCGAGCACGAGCGATGCGAGGCCGGTAGTGGCGATCAGCGGCGAGGAGGGCGTGTTGTAGCCGTCGGCGCGCAGTACGGCGATGCCAGGTACGTTCTGCGAGGCCATCGCCACCACGAAGAGCGGAATGCCGATGCTGACGATCGCCTGTACCGAGAATGCGGGCATCGTGAACACGGGCTTCGCGACCGCCACGCGGAAGTGGCTGAAATCGAGCAGGCCGAGCGTCGCGGCGGCCGCCACGCCCACCACCAGCGTGCCGACGATCGCATAACGCGGCACCGCGCGCTTGAGCAGCAGATACGCGAAGAACATCGTGAGCACGAGCGGCGTCTGCACCTGCGCCGCATGGAAGATCTCGATGCCGATCTCGAACAGGATGCCCGCGAGCAGCGCCGCGGCGATGCCGCCGGGAATGCGCTTCATCAGCGTGTCGAACCAGCCCGTGAGGCCCACGGCGGTCAGCAGCAGCGCGCAGACGATATAGGCGCCGATGGCTTCGGCGTAGGGCACGTGCGGCAGCGAGCTGATCAGCAGCGCCGCGCCCGGCGTGGACCACGCGATCACGGTGGGCGCGCGGAACCACAGCGAGAGCCCGATGGTGGTCACGCCCATGCCGATCGAGAGCGACCAGATCCATGAGGAAATCTGTTCGGGCGTCAGGTGTGCGGCCTGGCCCGCCTGGAACATCAGCACGAGCGAACTCGTGTAGCCCGTCATCATCGCGACGAAACCGGCCACGATCGTGGCGACCGACGTGTCGGCGAGCGGCCGCAGCGGTCCCGGCCGGACGCTCGCCGGCAGGTCGGGGGATGAAGGCGCGGTCATGCTGGAACTCTCCTCGTTTTACTTGTGAATGCCCGCTGGGGCGGGTGTGGCGTGTGTGATGCGCAGGGGAGAAGGGGCGTTACTTGCTCAGCACGCGCATGGCGGTTTCGAGCCCCGCGACGGTGAGCGGATACATGCGATGCCCGAGAATTTCGCGGATCACCGACACCGACTGCCGGTATTCCCAGAGCCGTTCGGGTTCGGGATTGAGCCACGCGAAATGCGGGAACTGATCGGCGAGACGGCGCAGCCACACGGCGCCCGCTTCCGGGTTGTTGTACTCGACCGAGCCGCCCGGTTGCAGCACTTCGTACGGGCTCATGGTGGCGTCGCCGACGAAGATCAGCTTGTAGTCGGGCGTGAACTTGTGCAGCAGGTCCCACGTGGACGTGCGCTCCGCGTGACGACGGCGATTGTTCTTCCACAGGTAGTCGTAGACGCAGTTGTGGAAATAGTAGAACTCCAGATGCTTGAACTCGGCCTTCGCGGCGGAGAAGAGTTCCTCGGTGCGCTTGATGTGGTCGTCCATCGAGCCGCCCACGTCGAGCAGCATCAGCACTTTCACCTTGTTGTGGCGCTCCGGCACCATCTTGAGGTCGAGCCAGCCCGCGTTGGCGGCGGTGCTGCGGATGGTGTCGGTGAGATCGAGTTCTTCGGCCGCGCCTTCGCGCGCGAAGCGACGCAGACGGCGCAGCGCGACCTTGATGTTGCGCGTGCCGATTTCCACCTGATCGTCGTAGTCGCGATACGCGCGCGCGTCCCACACCTTCACGGCGCTGCGCTGGCCGCCTTCGCCGCCGATGCGGATGCCCTCGGGGTTATAGCCGCCGTTGCCGAACGGCGAGGTGCCGCCCGTGCCGATCCACTTGCTGCCGCCTTCGTGGCGCTCCTTCTGCTCGTCGAACAGCTGCTTGAGGCGCTCCATGAGCTTGTCGAGCCCGCCCATCGCTTCGATCTGCGCGCGCTGCTCGGGCGTGAAGTCGCGTTCGAGCCGCTTCTTGAGCCAGTCCTCGGGAATCTCGAACGCCTGCGCCGACTTCTTCTCGATGCCGCGGAAATACGCGCCGAACGCCTGATCGAAGCGGTCGAAATACTGCTCGTCCTTCACGAGCGTCATGCGCGCGAGAAAGTAGAAGTCGTCGAGCGACGGCGCGATCACGCGCTCCTTGAGCGCTTCCACGAGCGTGAGGTACTCCTTGACGGAGACCGGCAGCTTCGCGTCGCGCAGCGTGTAGAAGAAGTCGATCAGCATGCGGATTCTCCGTGCCTTCTTGCGTGCCTCGTGCGTGCCATTGACGCGCTCACCCGCGCCTTAGCGGTTGTGGCGGTTCATGTAGATGAGCCGCTCGAACAGCGTCATGTCCTGTTCGTTCTTGAGCAGCGCGCCCGCGAGCGGCGGCATCGACTTCGAACCGTCGACGGCGCGCAGCGCTTCGGGCGGCACCTCTTCGGCGAGCAGCAGCTTGAGCCAGTCGAGCAGTTCCGACGTGGACGGTTTCTTCTTCAGGCCCGCGACGTTGCGCAGTTCGAAGAAACTCTCCATCGCGGCGCTCAGCAGTTCCTTGCGGATGCCCGGATAGTGCACCTCGACGATGCGCTGCATCGTGGCCGGATCAGGGAAGCTGATGTAGTGGAAGAAGCAGCGGCGCAGAAAGGCGTCGGGCAGTTCCTTCTCGTTGTTCGACGTGATGATCACGAGCGGACGCTGCTTCGCCTTGATGAGTTCGCGCGTCTCGTAGACGTAGAACTCCATGCGGTCGAGTTCGCGCAGCAGGTCGTTCGGGAATTCGATGTCGGCCTTGTCGATCTCGTCGATCAGCAAGACGCTCGGCTGCTCCGACTCGAACGCCTGCCACAGCACGCCCTTGACGATGTAGTTGCGGATGTCTTTCACGCGCTCGTCGCCGAGCTGCGAATCGCGCAGGCGCGACACCGCGTCGTATTCGTAGAGGCCTTGCTGCGCCTTCGTGGTGGACTTGATGTGCCACTGCATGAGCGGCATGTCGAGCGCGGCCGCGACTTCCTCGGCCAGCATCGTCTTGCCGGTGCCCGGCTCGCCCTTGATGAGCAGCGGACGCTTCAGGGTGATCGCGGCATTGACCGCGAGCTTGAGGTCGTCGGTGGCGACGTACTGCGAAGAGCCTTCGAAACGCGTGGCGCGCATGATGAACCGCTCGCTAAAAAAATCCCAGTATAAGTCAGAAGGGGTGTTGGCCCGGAGGGGGCTCGCGTATCGTTGGCTCCGCCCGATGCGGCACCTGTTTATCGCCGGAACTGTCGTGAACGGCGCACCAGGGTTCCCCCGCACGACCCGCCCGAAGGCCCCTCGCACAACGCCTAAGCCCCGTGTGGCGGGGCTGAGCGGGCGTCGGACGGGTGGCCGCCCGATGGACGTGCGGCGCGGCGTCGCGGTATACTCGGACCGATTTTTTTCGGCCTGCACGGCGACCCCCAAAAGTAAAACAGCAGTAATGCGGCGCAGGCCGTGGCCTGCGGTTCGGGCGTTCGAATCCCCTCAAGCCAGGTTGGATGCTATGAAAAAAATTGTCGGCAAGCACGTCATGTTCGGAGCATTGACCGTGCTGGCGGGCTTCGCGGCCACGGCACACGCGGACGTCGTGGGCAACGCGAAGGCAGGGCAGGACAAGGTGGCGATGTGTATCGGCTGTCATGGTATTCCCGACTATCGCACCGCCTATCCCGAGGTCTACCACGTGCCGATCCTGGGCGGCCAGAATGCCCAGTACATCGACAACGCCCTGCACGGCTACAAGAAAGGCGACCGCCACTTCGAGACCATGCACGCCATTGCGGCGTCGCTCAGCGATCAGGATATTGCGGACATCGCGGCGTATTACTCGTCGCAGACGCCCGCCTCGAAGAACAATCCCGAGAAGTAACCGGCACGCGACTGAGAGGAAAAACCATGAACAAGTCCCGCATGGCCGTGCCCGCGCATGCCCGCCGTCGCACGTACGCGCCGGCCGCCGCGATCGTTGCAGCCGCATCGGCACTGGCCTTCACGCTCGTCGCGCTGCCCGCGCAGGCCGCCGACGCCGCCAAAGGCAAGGTGCTTTCCGACAGCCACAACTGCGCCGCCTGCCACGGCGTCAATCTCAACAAGCCGGTGAGCCCGGAGTATCCGAAGCTCGCGGGCCAGCATGCCGATTACATCTACTGGGCGTTGCGCCAGTACCAGATGGGCGGCAATAACCCGCATCTCGGTCGCAACAATCCGATCATGCAGGCGCAGGTGCAGAGCCTGTCGCAGGGCGACATGAAGGATCTGGCCGCGTATATCGAGTCGCTCAAGGGCGATCTCGTCGAGAAGAAGTAAGCGCGACGCCCGCGCGCACGAACGCACGAACACACGGACGCGCCGGCGAAGCGAAAACACCCCGTTCGGGCCGCGTGGCGGTTCGAACGGGGTGTTTTTGTTTGTGAACGCCGCGTGGAGCGACGTGGATCGGTGTGCCTGCTCAGTCGCGCGTGGCGCGGCGCTCGATGCGTTGCAGATAGGCGTCGGTATCGGGCGGCGTATTCGTGCGCTGCGCTTCCCAGATGGTCTCGCCGAGACATTCCATGATCGCGTGCTGTGCGTCGTGCGTGGAGCCCATGCGCGCCGCGAGCCGGTCGTGCGCCGCGCGGATGCCGGGCGGCTGGTCGATCGACAACTGCTCGCTGATCGCCAGATGCATCGACAGATGCAGGAAGGGGTTGCTCTGTCCGCGTTCGGGCGAATAGTCCTGGGCGGCGGCCTGATCGGCGTCGGCGAGTTCCGCGTGATACTCGGGATGCTCCACGATCCAGTCGGCGGCAATCGCCTCGAGCGGCGTGAGGATTTCGCCCGCGCGCTGCTTGCGCCAGGTCTCGGTGAAAAAGCGGCGGACTTCGTCGCGGCTGGGATTGAACATCGTGAACGTACTGGGTGGGGAGCCGGTTCGAACGCCAACCGGCTTTGTCGTTGGACTGTGATGGCTGATTTTACGCCGCCAGGCGCGGGCTTGCCGGAGCTGCAGCCGCAACGCGCGGCCGCATTTTCAGGGCCGGATCTCGGGCGTGGAACTCAGGCATCGCTCAAAGATCGGGCGGCGGCGTCTTCTGCCTGAATTCGCAGACCGGCTCGATCACGCAATGCCAGCATTCCGGACGGCGCGCCTTGCAGACGTAGCGGCCATGCAGGATCAGCCAGTGATGCGCGTTCACGAGGAATTCCTTCGGCGTGTACTTTTCGAGCGCGATCTCGACGGCCTTCACGTCCTTGCCGGGCGCGAGGCCGGTGCGGTTCGCGACCCGGAAGATATGCGTGTCGACGGCGATGGTCGGCTCGCCGAACGCCACGTTGAGCACCACGTTCGCGGTCTTGCGGCCCACGCCGGGCAGTCCTTCGAGCGCCTCGCGCGTGCGCGGCACCTCGCCGCCGTACTGCTCGATCAGCTTCTCGCAGGTGGCGATCACGTTCTTCGCCTTGGTGCGGTAGAGGCCGATCGTCTTGATGTAATCGGCCACGCCTTCCTCGCCGAGCGCGAGCACGGTTTGCGGCGTGTTCGCGACCGGAAACATCCGCCGCATGGCCTTGTTCACCGACACATCGGTGGCCTGCGCGGACAGCAGCACGGCGATCAGGAGTTCGAACGGCGTCGTGAACTCCAGTTCGGTCTCCGGATGCGGATTGATGCTTTGCAGCGTTTCGTAGATGGCGCGGCGCTTGGTGGCGTTCATGCGGATAGGCGTGGGCGCGGTGGTTACGTGGGCTTGTCGTCGTTGGGCGTGTTGCCGGCGGCGTTATCGCTCTTCTCGCTTTTCTCGCTCGCGTCGTCGCTCTTGTCGCTCTGGCCGTCCTGCGATGCGGCGATACCCAGACGCTTGCGGCGCGCTTCGGCGGCGTCGATCTGCGCCTGCACGTCGGCGCTGACGTGCTCGGTGTTGCGCGGGCCTTCGCCGCGAGCCGACAGCTCCGCTTTCTTCTGACGCGCGCGTTCCAGCGCGGCCTGAATGATGGCTTTCTTCTTCGCTTCGGCGTCGTTCGCGGGCGCGGCTTGCGCGGACTGAGCGGCGGCG
>NZ_JAAGPN010000414.1:0-4998 GCF_017104805.1 Paraburkholderia sp. Ac-20347
CGGTGCGCGGCGCGTTCGAGTGGCCGTCGCCGGAACTCGACGCACCCGAAGGGCCGGACGCGTTGGGCGTGTCGTGCGAGGCACGGATCGTTGAAGTCACGGGGCGAACCACCACAAACCTCCAGTGCGAATCATGAGGCGGCGCGCGGCATGCAGCCATCGCGTGGGCATCGCGCGCGCCGCCGCCATCGGCTTACTTCTTGTAGATACGCTTGCGCGCGTCTTCGAGCTGCGCGAGGATCGAATCGATCTTCGTCGGATCGGCCATGAACTGCTGCATGCCCTTCATGCCTTCGTCGGCCATTTCCTTGGTCATGTCGCGATCATAAAACTGCGCGATGCCGCCCTTCGTGTTCGCGAGAATCTGGAAGCCGATCTTCGAGATCGCGTCTTCCGGTTCCGGCGACTTGCTGTTGGCCGACAGCGAGCCCAGACCCTTCGCGAGCTGCGCGCCCACTTCAGGCGTTTCGGCGAAGGCGAGGAACGCGTGCGCGTCGGCCTTGTTCTTCGCTTTCGCCGGAATATGCAGCGATTCGACCGGACCGTCTTCGGCCGTCGGCACATTCGAGTCGATGATCGGGAACTGGAAGTAACCCATCTGCTGCTTCACCGTGGGGCTGAAACCGCCCGTGATGAAGGTGCCCATCAGCATCATCGCGGCCTTGCCCTGGAACAGGAACGGCTGCGCGGCGTCGAGATCGTAGGACAGCGAGTTGTCGATGAAATAGCCCGCGTCGAGCAACTGCTTCCACGTCGTGTAGACCTTCTTCACACGCGGGTCGGTGTACGGCACTTCGCCCGCCATGAGCTGCTGGTGGAACTTGTTGCCGTTCAGGCGCAGATCGAGATAATCGAACCAGCCCGCGAGCGTCCACGCGTCGCGTCCGCCCACGGCGATCGGCGTGATGCCGGCGGCCTTGAGCTTCTTGCAGTCGTCGAGAAACTCGTTCCAGGTTTTCGGCTCGTTCGCGATGCCGACCTTCTGGAACAGGTCCTTGCGATAGAACATGCCCCACGAGTAATAGACCGTGGGCGCGGCGTACTGCTTGCCGTTATACGTCGACGATTCCTTCGTCGAGGCATACATGGTGTCCCAGCCGTTCTTCTGCCAGTCGCCGCTCAGGTCTTCGAACAGGCCGCGCTTCGCGTAGAACGCCATGCGCTCGCCGTTGTGCCAGTTCACGATGTCCGGCGGCGCGGTCGTGAGCCAGTTCGGCAACTGCACCTTGTACGCTTCCTCGTCGACGAACGACACCTTCACGTCCGTGCCGGGGTGCGTCTTCTTGAACTCGTCGATCACCTGGGTCCACACGGCGCGCTGGCTCGCGCCCTTGAACGCGATGTTCACTTCGAGCGTGCCGGCTTGTGCCGGGGTCGCGAGCGCGCCCGTGAACGCGGCGGTCGCGAGCGCGACGGCGACGAGCAGGGTGCGGGGTTGCATGGTCATGGCCTGTCTCCTTGGTTTTACGTCGTTGTCAGTGCTGCCGTTTATGTCGAAAAATGTCGAAAAGTGCTGAATGTCCTGCGTTTTATGCTGCTGCCGAGCGGTACGCCGAGACGCCTTGCGGCTCGATCGCGCGCGTGCCGATCACGAAGTCGCTATCGGCGATCGTGCCGTCGATCGTGTGCGTGCCGGGGCCGTAGTTGAAGACCCACGTGAGGCCGCCGCGACGGCTCACGCGCACGGCGTCGCCGAGCGGCACGGGTTCGAGTCCCGCTTCGGCGGCGATGCGCGCGAACAGCGCCTGGGTGGCGTCGTCGTCGAACAGACTCGCGAGATAGTGCACCGCGCCGTGCTTCACGTAAGCGGGATGACCGTCGCCGAAACGCGCGCGGACTTCGCTCGCGCCGTCTTGCTGCGCATCGCTCGATTCGCTCAATTCGATCAGATCGCGCCAGTGACGCGCGTGACCCGTCTGCGCGCCGAATTCAACCGGTTCGGTCACGTTGGGGCGCAGCGATTCCACGCGCCACACGCGCACCGGCAGGAGCGACGCGAGCGGGCCCGGCGGCAGATTCGCGGGAATCTGCAGATCGACGGTCTTCGAGCCGGTGCGCGGACCGACGATCACCTGCGCGCCCGATTGCGCGAGACGCTGCGCGAAGTCGTCGGGCAGCACGGGCAGGGGCGGCACGACCACGAGCTTGTAGCCGTCGAGCGGCGCATGCACGGAGACGATGTCGACGTCGAAACCGAGCGAGCGCAGCGCCGAGTAATACTCCACGGCAAAGCGCGGATAGTGAAAATCCGCGCCTTGCGGATGCACTTCGAACAGCCACTTCGCCTCGTAATCGAATACCAGCGCGACGGGCGTTTTCACTTGCGCGTTCGCATCGGCCTGCGCGTCGGCGAGCACGGTGCGGATTTCCTCGGCCACGCGCGCGGCTTCGCTGCCGCCGATATCGAGCCGGTTGTCGGGCGTGTTCAGCCCAGCATGCATCTGCTCCTGCGCGAACGGCGCCTGACGCCAGCGGAAATACGACACGCAGCCCGCGCCATGCGCGAACGCTTCCCAGCTCCACAGGCGCACCATGCCCGGCAGCGGCGCGGGGTTCCACTGCGCCCAGTTGACGGGGCCGGGCTGCTGCTCCATCACCCAGAACGGCAGCTTCGACATGCCGCGATACACATCGTGATTGAACGACGCGAAGTCGGGATGGCCCGTGCGCAGATAACGCGCCTTCACGTCCGGCGCGTACCACTGCTCTTCGAGCGCGCCGAGCGGATAGCTGTCCCACGACGCCACGTCGAGATCGGCGGCCACCTTGTAGTGATCGAACTCCGTGAACAGCTGCATGAAGTTGTGCGCGATGGGACGGCCCGGCGAATGCGCGCGGATGATGTCCACCTGCATGCGGTTGTAGCGCTGCACTTCGTCGGAGGCGAAGCGGCGATAGTCGAGCCGATGCGAAGGATGCGCTTCCGTGACGGTGCCGATCGGCGCGTCGATCTCGTCGAAACTGCGGTACTCCATGCTCCAGAATACCGCGCCCCACGCGGTATTGAGCGCGCCGATGCTGCCGTAACGCGCCTTGAGCCACTCGCGAAAACGCTTCACGGCGGCCGGCGAATAGCTGACGACGGTGTTGTGGCAGCCATATTCGTTATCGGTCTGCCAGTAAGCGACGGCGGGATGCTGGCCGTAGCGTTGCGCGACCGCTTCGCAGATGCGCTTCGACGCCTCGTAATACTCGGGCGACGAAAAATCATAGTGACGACGCGAGCCGAACGCGCGCACGCGGCCGTCCGCGCCCACCGGCAGAATCTCGGGATGGCGGTCGATCAGCCACTTCGGCGGCGTGGCCGTGGGCGTGCACATGACCACTTTCAGGCCCGCGTTGCCGAGCGTGTCGACGGCGCGGTCGAGCCAGCCCCAGTCGTATTCGCCGGGCGACGGCTCCATGCGGCTCCACGCGAATTCGGCGATGCGCACCTGCTCGATGCCGAGCGCCTTCATGCGCGCGGCGTCGTCCTTCCACATCGCTTCCTGCCAGTGCTCGGGGTAGTAGCAAACTCCAAGACGCATTGCGGTGTCCTCTTTTCGTTGGGTTCGTGCGCGCGTTCCGAATCGATACGGATTCCTGATCGATCGAACGCGTGCGCGTGGATTCAGGCGTGAGTCTCGACGGTGTCGAGCGGCGCGACGGCGAAACCGTCTTCGGCGAACAGATGGCAGAGCGCGGCACTCGCGCGGAAATGCGCGGTGTCGCCGGAATCGAGGCGCGCGTCACCGGGCGCCTTGGCGATCAGCACCGCGCCGCCGGGCTGGTCCAGATGCACGTAGCTGTGCTCGCCGAGCGCTTCCACGAGCGTGACCTTGCGCGTGAGCGCGAGCGTGTCGGCTTGCGGCGCGGCGGCTTCGTGCACGGGTTCGAGATGCTCGGGCCGCACACCGAGCGTGACCGGCGCGCCCACTGCGAGCGTGCCGCCATGGCGCGGCAGCGTGAGCGTTTCGCCGCTGCCGTCGAGCGTGACGCTCACGCCGTTCGTGTCGATGGCGGTTACCGTCGCGGCCAGAAAATTCATGCGCGGCGAACCGATGAAGCCCGCCACGAAACGGCTAGCGGGGCGGTGATACAGATCGAGCGGCGCACCCACCTGGGCGATGCTGCCATATCGTTCGGTATCCTTACCGCTGTGCAGCAGCACGATCTTGTCGGCGAGCGTCATCGCCTCGATCTGGTCGTGCGTGACGTAGACCACGCTCGCTTCGGCGAACTGCTTGTGCAGGCGCGCGATTTCGATGCGGGTCTGGCCGCGCAAGGTGGCGTCGAGATTCGACAGCGGTTCGTCGAAGAGAAACACGCCCGGTTCACGCACAATCGCGCGGCCGATGGCCACGCGCTGGCGCTGGCCGCCCGAGAGCGCTTTCGGATGGCGTTCGAGCAGCGCTTCGAGCTGCAGAATGCGCGCGGCTTCACGCACCTTGCGGTCGATATCGGCTTTCGGGGTTTTCGCGAGCTTCAGGCCGAAGGCCATGTTCTCGTAGACCGTCATGTGCGGAAAGAGGGCGTAGCTCTGGAACACCATCGCCACGCCGCGTTGCGCGGCGGGCACGTCGTTCACGAGTTTGCCGCCGATCGACACGTCGCCGTCGGTGACGTCTTCGAGTCCCGCAATCATGCGCAGCAAGGTGGATTTACCGCAGCCCGAAGGTCCAAGAAACACGCAGAATTCGTTCTTGCCGATCTCCAGATCGACATCGCGGATCACCGGCGCGTTGTCGCCGTAGGCCTTCTGCACGCCTCTCAAGGAAATGCTCGCCATGCGTCCCGTCTCCATGTTTTAATCGGCACGAAGCGGAGATTAAGCGCTTAATCAGGCAACCGAAAAAAATCGATCGTGGGCGCGATCGCAGGTTGCTTGTCTCCGGATTCATTTTGAATGCGAGGTCTATGGTGCCGTCGCCGCATGCGATCAGGCAAATGTTGAAACGCATTCCCATATATTGAGATTTCATGCCCACGCCCACTCTTGCCGAAGTCGCGCGCCACTCC
>NZ_JAAGPN010000415.1:0-4979 GCF_017104805.1 Paraburkholderia sp. Ac-20347
CGGACCGCGCGCACCCGGCGCGGCCTTCGCGGCCGTGCCCTTCGCGATGCCGGGCTTGCTCGCGGACGCGAGCGAACCGCGCGCGTCGTCGCGACGACGCGGCTCGCGCACGAGATCCGCGAGGCCCAGCGGGAAACGCTTCGTGCGCTCGCCCGTCATGAAGCGCCGCCGCCCTGGCGCACCCAGTCGTGCGTCGCCGGCAACATGTGCGTATGCGTGAGGTCGAGTTGCAGCGGCGTGATCGACACGTGGCCGTTCGCGACTGCGTGGAAGTCCGTGCCCTCGCTCGCGTCGCGCGCGCTGCCCGACGGACCGATCCAGTAGATCGGCTCGCCGCGCGGATTCGTTTCGCGGATCACGGGTTGCGAGGGATGGCGCTTGCCGAGGCGCGTGACGCGCCAGTCGCCGATTTCCTCGTACGGCAGGTTCGGAATGTTGACGTTCAGCAGCGGGCTGCCCGGCAGCGGATGTTCGAGGTAATGCTTGACGATTTCGGCCGCAACGCGCGCGGCCGAATCGAGGTGCACCCAGTCCTTCTCGACGAGCGAGAACGCAATGGCGGGCACGCCGAACATGATGCCTTCGGTCGCCGCGGCGACCGTGCCCGAGTAAAGCGTGTCTTCGCCCATGTTCTGGCCGTTGTTGATGCCGGACACGACGAGATCGGGCTTGTGCTCAAGCATGCCCGTGAGCGCGATATGCACGGAGTCGGTAGGCGTGCCGTTGACGTAATAGAAGCCCGTCGAGGCCGAGCGCAACACCGAAAGCGGGCGCCACAGCGTGAGCGAGTTCGAGGCGGCGCTGCAGTTCTGCTCGGGCGCCATCACCGTGACTTCGCCGAGCGGCTTGATCGCTTCGTAAAGCGCGGCAAGGCCGGGGGCGAGGTAACCGTCGTCGTTGCTGATCAGGATTCGCATCAGCCGATTGTAACCGAGGAAAGAAGGCAGGCGAACGACAGGCGGAGGCCCGCTGCGTCGCCGCTTACGACTCCACGCGCGGCGCATTCCTACGATCGCTTTCATGAGATCGCCGGGCCATTTTCTGATGTTCCGCTTGCGTGCTTCTTCGAAAGAAAAATGCACGACCGTTCGCAATCTGTCGGATTGCCGTACACTGTGCTGCTGTGCAGTATCCATGACCGAAGTGACAAGACAGGAGACACGATGCGCGCAATCCGCTGCAACCAGTACGGCCCGCCCGACACGCTCTCGATCGAGGAACTGCCCGACCTCGTGCCGGGCGCGGGCCAGGTCGTCATCGACGTGAAAGCCGCGGCCGTCAACTTCCCCGACGTGCTGATCATCGAGAACAAATATCAGGTCAAGCCGCAGTTGCCGTTCACGCCGGGCGCGGAAGTCGCGGGCGTCGTGCGCGCAGCGGGCGAAGGCGTGAAGCTCGCGCCCGGCACGCGCGTGGTCGCCTACGTGGGCAACGGCGGTTTCGCGCAGCAGGCCATCGCCGAAGCGGGCGCCTGCGTGCCGCTGCCCGAAGGCGCCGACTTCGCGACGGCTGCCGCCTTCACGCTCGCCTACGGCACCTCGCATCACGCGGTGGTCGACCGCGCGGCGCTGCGTGCGGGCGAAACGATGCTCGTGCTCGGCGCGGCGGGCGGCGTGGGCCTCGCGGCGGTGGAGATCGGCAAGGCGCTGGGCGCGCGCGTGATCGCGGCGGCATCGAGCGAAGAAAAGCTCGAAGTCTGCCGACGCTTCGGCGCCGACGCGACCATCAACTACACGACCGAGGATCTGCGCGAGCGCATCAAGGCGCTCACCGACGGCAAAGGCCCCGACGTGATCTACGATCCGGTCGGCGGCGAGTATGCGGAACCGGCGTTCCGCAGCATCGGCTGGCGCGGGCGCTATCTGGTGGTCGGCTTCGCCAACGGCGAGATTCCGAAGCTGCCGCTCAATCTCGCGCTGCTCAAGGGCGCGAGTCTCGTCGGCGTGTTCTGGGGCGATTACGCGCGCCGCGAGCCGAAGAACAATGCCGCCGCGTTCGCGGAGATGGTCGGCTGGATCGGCGAAGGCAAGCTCAAGCCGTATGTCTCGAAGCGCTACTCGCTCGAAGAAACCGCCCAGGCGCTCAAGGACATGGCCTCGCGCAAGGTCACGGGCAAGATCGTGATCGAACCCTGAGTCGCGAATCGGCGTCCGGAATCGGCATCCGGTTCGCGCGCAATGAAAAAAGGCTCGCTGAATGCGAGCCTTTTTGTTGTTGCAACGACCACGCCAGCCGCCGCGCGCTACACGACCTGCTGCTCGTGCAGCCGCGCGATCTGATCGGCGTCGTAGCCGAGCGAGCGCAGCACTTCGTCGGTGTGCTCGCCGAGCGCCGGACCGAGCCAGCGCGTGTCGCCGGGCGTCGCCGAGAGCTTGGGCGTGACGCCGGGCAGCGCGATATCGACGCCCTCGCCCGGCTCGCCGGCTTCACCATTGGCGCCCTTCGTCTGCCAGCGGAACTGCTGGATCATCTGGCGCGCGGCGAACTGCGGATCGGTGAACATGTCGGCGGCGCTGTAGATGCGGCCCGCGGGCACGTCGGCGGCATTGAGCACGTCGAGCGCCTCGTCGATGGTGCGCGACGACAGCCACGCGGCAATCGCGCCATCGATCTCGGCGGTGCGCGGCACGCGCCCGTCGTTGTGCGCGAGCGCGGGATCGCTGGCGAGATCCTCGCGCTCGATCGCCGTCATCAGCCGTTTGAAAATCGGATCGCTATTGCCGCCGATCACGATGCTGCCGTCGCGGCACGGATAGGTATTCGACGGCACGATGCCCGGCAGCGACGCACCGGTGCGCTCGCGCACCATGCCGTACACGCCATATTCGGGCACCACGCTTTCCATCATGTTGAACACGGCTTCGTAGAGCGCCACGTCGACGATCTGACCGCTGCCGCCGTTCATGTTGCGATGATGCAGCGCCATCATCGCGCCGATCACGCCATGCAGCGCCGCGATCGAATCGCCGATCGAAATGCCGATGCGCGGCGGCGGCAGTTCGGGATAACCGGTGATGTGACGCAGACCGCCCATCGACTCGGCAATCGCGCCGAAGCCCGGACGATCGCGATACGGCCCGGTCTGGCCATAGCCGGACAGCCGCACCATCACGAGACCGGGGTTGTGCTTCGAGAGCACGTCATAACCGAGGCCGAGTTTTTCGAGCAGCCCAGGCCGGAAGTTCTCGACGACGATGTCCGCTTCCGCCGCCAGACGACGCACGATCTCCTTGCCCTCTTCGGCCTTGAGATTGACGGTCACCGACTTCTTGTTGCGCGCCTGCACGGCCCACCAGAGCGACGTGCCGCCCGCCTCGGGCCAGAGCTTGCGCCACTTGCGCAGCGGATCGCCGCCCTTCGGGTCTTCGATCTTGATGACTTCGGCGCCGAACTCGCCCAGAAAACGCGCCGCGAACGGGCCCGCGATCAGCGTGCCGAGTTCGAGCACCTTGACGCCCGCGAGCGGACCCGCGCTTTTTGCGCCGGTGTCCGCGGCAGATTGGGCGCCGGATTCGTTGGATGCGGCTGCGCTCATGTGTCTCCTTTCGTGTTCTTCGCTGCGGCTCGGGTCGCTTGCATCGAGCCGCTTACATCGAGCGGCGGTCGAGCATCGCGCGCGCGATCGTGCCCGCGTCGACGTATTCGAGTTCGCCGCCCACCGGCACGCCGCGCGCGAGTCGCGTGACCGCGAGGCCGCGCGCCTTGAGCGTCTGGCCGAGATAGTGCGCGGTCGCCTCGCCTTCGTTCGTGAAGTTGGTCGCGAGCACGACTTCCTTGACGACGCCGTCGGAGGCGCGCTTCACGAGGCGGTCGAAATGAATTTCCTTGGGACCGATGCCGTCGAGCGGGCTCAGATGCCCCATCAGCACGAAATACAGCCCGCGATACGTGAGGGTCTGTTCGAGCATGATCTGGTCGGCGGGCGTTTCGACCACGCAGAGCAGCGTGGGATCGCGCTCGTCGTCGAGACAGGTTTCGCACACCTGAGCTTCAGTGAACGTGTTGCACTTCTCGCAGTGCTTGAGATTCTCGGTGGCGAACGTGAGCGCACGGCCGAGCTTTTCAGCGCCTTCGCGGTCGTGCTGCATCAGGTGATAGGCCATGCGCTGCGCCGACTTCGGCCCGACGCCGGGCAACACGCGCAGCGCCTCGACGAGCGCCGACAGGGCGGAAGGTTGTTTCATGCGGATTCAGCGTGGCAAAACGGTAAGCGGACGATAAACGGACAAGAGCGGTCAATGATCCCGCCATCGACGCGCAATCAAGTCAAACGGCCAGGCCGGTCAGCGAGCGGTTTCGCTCGCGCGGCGAACCGCGCGGGGCGACGCGCATGCGCGGCCCGGCGCGGGTACATCGGTACAACAGCGGTGCGCGCGCACGCCGGTCCACGCGGACCGGCGTGCGCGGCAAACCGCTTTAGAACGGCATCTTGAAGCCCGGCGGAATCGGCAGACCGGCCGTCATGCCGCTCATCTTTTCCTGCGACGTGGCTTCGGCCTTGCGCACGGCGTCGTTGAACGCAGCGGCGACGAGGTCTTCGAGCATGTCCTTGTCGTCGGCGAGCAGGCTCGGATCGATCGACACGCGGCGCACGTCGTTGCGGCAGGTCATCGTCACCTTGACGAGACCGGCGCCCGCCTGACCCTCGACTTCGATCTGGGCCAGCTGCTCCTGCGCCTTCTTCATGTTTTCCTGCATCTGCTGGGCTTGCTTCATGAGCCCGGCGAGTTGGCCTTTCAACATTTCATTGCTCCTTGTGGATCATGGTGATGCGTCACGCGCGCGGCGACGGAGCGCGCTCCGCGCCGCGCGGCGCAATTCAATGGGCGGCCTGGCCGCCCTGCGCGGTTTCGGGCGCGATCGGCCGGATCGAGCCGGGCACGATGCTCGCGCCGAAGTCGCGAATCAGTTGCTGCACGAACGGATCGGCGCCGATCACGCGTTCGTCGTCAGCTCGGAAGCGCGTTGCGTAGGGAGAA
>NZ_JAAGPN010000416.1:0-4840 GCF_017104805.1 Paraburkholderia sp. Ac-20347
TGTTCGCGTGGATCGACGACGCGCGCGCCGCGCAATTGCAGGACGCGCTCGCCCGCCATGCGGTGTGGACGCGCCGCTTCGACGCGCCCGCGAGCCTGCGCTTCGGCCTGCCCGCATCGGAGGAAGAATGGCAGCGCTTCGAGATCGCGCTGAGTCAGGCGATGGCCACGCTGGAGGCGTCGCGCTGATGCGCCGCTTCGCCGCTTTCCTCGCGTACGCCGCGTGCATCGCGTGTTCGATCGGCACGGCGCACGCCAGCGTCAGCGCGACCGACGACGCGGGCAACACCGTCACGCTCGCCGCGCCCGCGCAGCGCGTGATCAGCCTCGCGCCGCACGCCACCGAATTGATCTACGCAGCAGGCGGCGGCGCGAAGCTCGTCGGCACCGTGAGCTATAGCGATTACCCGCCGGCCGCGCTGAAGGTTCCGCGCATCGGCGACAATCGCGCGCTCGACCTCGAACGCATCGCCGCGCTCAAGCCCGACCTGATCGTGGTCTGGCGGCACGGCAACGCGCAGCAGCAGATCGACCGCCTGCGCGACCTGCATATCCCGCTGTTCTTCAGCGAGCCGCATCGTCTCGACGACGTGGCGACGTCGCTCACGCGACTCGGCACGCTGTTCGGCACCGACGACACCGCGCAGGCCGCCGCCGACGCCTATCGCCGCGACATCGCGCAACTGCGCACGCGCTACGCGCAGCGCGCGCCCGTGCGCGTGTTCTACGAAGTCTGGGATCAGCCGCTCATGACGATCAACGGCGAGCAGATCATCAGCGACGCCATCACGCTCTGCGGCGGCCGCAATGTGTTCGCCGCGCTGCATCCGCCCGTCCCGACGCTCTCGACCGAAGCCGTGCTCGCCGCGAATCCCGAGGCGATCGTGACCGCCTCACCCGGCGCGACCGTGCCGGATCGGCCCTTGCCCGCGCTCGACCGCTGGCGTGCGTGGCCGCAACTCGCGGCCGTCGCGCACGGCGATCTGTTCGCCATCGACGGCGATCTGCTCTCGCGCGCGGGTCCGCGTCTCGCGCAGGGCGCGGAGCAGCTTTGCAAGGATCTCGATCAGGCGCGCGTGCGCGACGCGGCTGGCAAGGCAAATTGATTCGCCATCCGAATCAATTCAAAACAACGAATCGATCAGGCGTTCCAGCGAGCCAGTTGCCACTCGCCGCTGTGCAGGTCACGGCGTAGCCACACGATCGCGGCCATCTCCAGCGGCCAGTTCGAACAACGCGCAAGCGTCAGCCCCAGCGCACGCGCCGTAATCGCGCGGATCACACCCGCATGCGCGACGGTCCACAGGCACGCGCGCGGCGCCAGTCCCAACGCGTCGAGGCCTTCGAACCACGCGGTCACGCGCGCGTCGAACTGCGCGACGCTCTCGCCGCCATGCGCGCGAGCATGCTCGAAATCCGCGGCCCAGGCGTCGAGCTGCGCGCGCTCGATCGCGTCCCAGCGCTGCATTTCCCACGCGCCGAAATCCATCTCCGCGAGACGCGCATCGTGTTGCGGCACGAGCGTTACATGCTGTTGCGCGAGCGCCTCCGCGACACCCGCGCAACGCGACAGCGGACTCGATGCGATGCGATGCGGCGCGCGCACGCCGAGCGTCGACAGCCGCGCGGCAATCGCCGCCGCACCCGCTTCGACGGACGCGGCGAGCGGCACGTCGGTGCTGCCGTAGCAAACGCCCGGCTCGACCGCAACGGCCGGATGGCGGATCAGTACGAGATCCATGCGAGCCCCACGAGGTAGATCGCCAACTCGAACACCTGCTGCGCGAAGCCGAGACAATCGCCCGTATAGCCGCCGATGCGCCGCACGAAATAGCGGCCGAGCGCATAGCGCAGCGCGATCAGCACGACGAAGGTGACGAGCGCCGCGCGCCAGTCCGGCCACGCGGGCCACAGCAGCCACGGCAGTCCGAACAACAGCGCGCAACCGAGCGCGGCCGCGCCCATGCGCTGCGCGACCGGCTTGGCCTTGCCCTCGGGCCGTACGTATTCGAGCGTGACGAGATAGCTGATCGCGAACGCACGGCTCGCCGCATGACCCGCGATCATCAGCGTGGCCGCGCGCAGCGGCGGCAGCGCCGCGAGCGTCTGCCACTTGATGAGCAGCGCGAGCACCGCGCCAATCGCGCCGAACGCGCCGATCCGTGAGTCGTGCATGATGCGCAGCACGTCCTCGCGCGTGTAGCCGCCGCCGAACGCATCGAGACAATCGGCGAGACCGTCTTCGTGGAATGCGCCGGTGGCGAGCAGCGTCGCCGCCATCGACAGCAGCACCGCCACGCCCGGCGGAAACACGCGCAGCGCCGCCAGATAGACCAGCGCCGCGAGCGCGCCGATCAACGCGCCGACGAGCGGAAAATAACGCGCCGCCGCATTGAGCCACTGCGGCTCGAAGCCGACCCAGCGCGGCACCGGCACGCGCGTGAAATAGCCGAGCGCCGTGAAGAAGTAACGCAGTTCCGCGAGCGGATTCATCGCGGGATCAGTGGCGTGCGCCGGGCGTATTGGCGCTGTGATCGGCGCTGTGATCGGCGCGGTCGTCCACGCCCGCCGACTCGAAGCTCGCCATCTCGTTGAGGAAGGCCACGGCCGCGCGCAGCAGCGGCACCGCGAGCGCCGCGCCCGTGCCTTCGCCGAGGCGCAGATCGAGCGCGAGCAGTTCGCGTCCGCCGAAATAATCGAGCATGCGTCGATGGCCCGCTTCGTTCGACGCGTGCGCGAACACGCAGTAATCGCGCACGTTCGGCGCGAGCGAATCGGCCACCAGCAGCGCCGAGGTCGCGATGAAACCGTCGACGAGAATCGCCATGCGCTGACGCGCCGCTTCGAGAAACGCGCCCGTCATCATCGCGATTTCGAAGCCGCCGAACGTGGCGAGCACGTCGAGCGGTTCGCGCACCTGAGCGTGCTTTGCGAGCGAGGCCGCCAGCACGTTGCGCTTCTTCGCGAGACCGGCGTTGTCGAGACCGGTGCCGCGCCCCACGCATTCGTCGATGGGCACGTTGCACAGACGGCTCATCAGACACGCCGCCGCCGACGTGTTCGCGATGCCCATCTCGCCGAAGCCGATCACGTTGGTGCCGAGCGCCGCGTGATGGCGCACGCGCGCCGCGCCCGCCGCGAGCGCGCGCACCGCTTCGTCGCGCGTCATCGCCGGCTCGTGCGCGAAATTGCGCGTACCGCGTGCGATCGGCACGCTGACGAGTTGCGCCGATTCGGGCAACGGCGCGGCCACGCCCGCATCGACGATTTCGAGCTCGAGCCCGCTCACGCCGCTGAACGCGTTGATCGCCGCGCCGCCCGCGAGAAAATTCGCGACCATCTGCGCCGTGACCGCTTGCGGATACGGGCTCACGCCTTCGTGCGCGATGCCGTGATCGCCCGCGAACACGATCATCGCGGGACGGGTCACGCGCGGCTGCGTGCTGCGCTGGATCATGCCGAGCTGGCGCGCGAGCGTTTCGAGGCGGCCGAGGCTGCCCGGCGGCTTGGTCTTGGTGTCGATCAGATGTTGCAGCGTGTCGCGCAGCGAGACGTCGAGCGGTTCGATGGTGAGCAGATCGGAAAGCGTCGTGGTCATAGGTCGTTCGTTAGCGTTCGGCGCGCGCGGCGCGTGGGTGTTTGTCGCCGCGCGCGAATCATGTGTGATGGGCGAAATCGGGTCGATGCGGATCAGCCGGGCGCGTGCGTGGAACCGAGCGCCGGCACGAGCGCTTCGTGCGGGCCGTCGCGGATCAGCACGAGCGCGTGGCCGAAGGCTGCGCTCGCGCGCTCCGCCGTCAATACCTCGCGCACGGGGCCGGCGTAATAGCCGCCGCGTCCGTCGAGCAGCAGCGCGTGGGTCGCGAAACGGCGCGCGAGATTGAGATCGTGGCACGAGAGCACGACGGCGCGCGGCTCGTCTGCTGTCCCGGCGCGAACCCATTGCGTGAGCGCATCGAGACACGCAATCTGATGATGCAGATCGAGATGCGCCAGCGGTTCGTCGAGCAGCAACAGCGGCGCATCCTGACACAGCACCGCCGCGAGCGCGACGCGCTGACGCTCGCCGCCCGACAGCGAGAGCACGTCGCGCCCGGCGAAGGCTTCGAGGCCGAGCGTGGCCAGCGCTGCATACGCGGCGGCGCGATCGTCGTCGCTTTCCCAGCCCCAGCCCGCGAGATGCGGATAGCGGTTGAGCAGCACGGTATCGAGCACGCTTGCGCTGAACGCGTCGCGCACGTCTTGCGGCATCAGCGCGCGTCGTTGCGCGAGCGGCACGGGCGGCCAGTCGCGCAGTGTCACGCCATCGACTTCGACATGGCCCGACGCAGCGTCGCGCAAACCGGCGAGCGCGGAAATCAAGGTGGTTTTGCCCGCGCCGTTCGCGCCCGCGAGGCACCAGATTTCGCCCGCGCCGATGTCGAGCGTGAGGTGTTCGACGAGCGTGCGCGATCCCGCGCGCAAGGTGAGCGCGCGCGTGGCGAGTAATGACGATGCACCCGGCGATGCACTCGACGATGCGCTCGACGGCGTGATCGGCAAGGCGCTCATCGCGTGCGTCTCCGCAGCAGCATCCACAGGAACACGGGCACGCCCGCGAGCGCCGTCACCACGCCGACCGGCAATTGCGTCGGCGCGGCCACGGTGCGCGCGACGAGATCGGCGCCCATCACGGCCGCGCCCCCCGCGAGCGCGGGGGGCGGGACGTGCGCTGCGGGCACCGCGAGGCCGTGCCGTTTCATCGCCCGCTGCCAGGCGCTCAGGTAGATGTGCGCCTGCATCGCATCGCCGCCGGGAATCGCCAGCGCGATGCGCCGATGCCCGCGCTCGACGAGTTGCGC